>NZ_DIAO01000016.1:0-182710 GCF_002416465.1 Leclercia sp. UBA5076 | reverse complement strand
GCAGTCTACGTGTGCGTAGTGGCGAGTCGGGGTGTCATATTCAACGTGAGAAGTGTTGATGGTGATACCACGAGCTTTTTCTTCTGGTGCGTTATCGATCTGGTCGAATGCACGAGCAGAACCACCGTAGGTTTTAGCCAGAACGGTAGTGATTGCAGCGGTCAGGGTAGTTTTACCGTGGTCAACGTGGCCGATAGTACCAACGTTGACGTGCGGTTTTGTACGTTCAAATTTTTCTTTAGACACGGCTATATTCCTTACTATAGTGCCCCCTCACCGAGGGGGCACGGGACTTAGATTTTAACCCTACGGCTTATTTACCACGGGCTTCAATTACGGCCTGAGCAACGTTGTTCGGCGCATCATCATACTTCAGGAACTCCATGGAGTAAGAAGCACGACCTTTGGTCAGAGAACGCAGCTGAGTTGCATATCCGAACATTTCAGACAGCGGAACTTCAGCGTGGATCACAACGCCAGTAACGTTAGTTTCCTGACCACGCAGCATACCACGACGACGGCTCAAGTCACCGATGACGTCACCGGTGTTCTCTTCAGGCGTTTCTACTTCAACCTTCATGATTGGCTCAAGCAGAACTGGTTTCGCTTTCTTAAAGCCTTCTTTAAAGGCGATAGAAGCAGCCAGTTTAAACGCCAGTTCAGAGGAGTCAACGTCATGGTAAGAACCGAAGTGCAGACGAATACCCATGTCTACTACCGGGTAACCAGCCAGCGGACCAGACTTCAGCTGCTCCTGGATGCCTTTATCAACGGCAGGGATGTATTCGCCAGGAATTACACCACCTTTGATGTCGTTGATGAACTCGTAACCTTTAGGGTTAGAGCCCGGCTCCAGTGGGTACATGTCGATCACAACGTGACCGTACTGACCACGACCACCAGACTGCTTAGCGTGTTTACCTTCAACATCGGTAACTTTCTGGCGAATTGCTTCGCGGTAAGCAACCTGAGGTTTACCCACGTTAGCTTCAACGTTGAATTCACGCTTCATACGGTCAACGATGATGTCCAGGTGCAGTTCACCCATACCAGCGATGATGGTCTGGTTAGATTCTTCATCAGTCCATACGCGGAATGATGGGTCTTCTTTAGCCAGACGGCCCAGAGCCAGACCCATTTTTTCCTGGTCAGCTTTGGTTTTTGGTTCAACGGCGATAGAGATTACTGGCTCTGGGAACTCCATGCGCTCCAGAATGATCGGGTGATCTGGGTTACACAGGGTATCACCAGTAGTCACGTCTTTCAGACCGATAGCAGCAGCGATGTCACCCGCGCGAACTTCTTTGATCTCTTCACGTTTGTTCGCGTGCATCTGTACGATACGACCGAAACGCTCACGTGCAGCTTTCACGGAGTTCAGGATGGTGTCACCGGAGTTAACCACACCAGAGTACACGCGGAAGAACGTCAGGTTACCAACGAACGGGTCGGTAGCGATTTTGAACGCCAGAGCAGCAAACGGCTCGTCATCACTTGCGTGACGCTCAGCCGGCGTGTCTTTACCGTCGTCCAGGATACCGTTGATCGCAGGAACGTCTACCGGGGATGGCAGGTAATCAATTACCGCATCCAGCATCGCCTGAACACCTTTGTTCTTGAACGCAGAACCACAGGTTACCAGGATGATTTCGTTGTTCAGAACACGCTGACGCAGAGCTTTTTTGATCTCTTCTTCAGACAGTTCTTCACCACCCAGGTATTTCTCCATCAGATCTTCTGAAGCTTCTGCAGCGGACTCGATCAGGTTCTGGTGCCATTCGTCAGCCAGGTCCTGCATGTCAGCCGGGATATCTTCATAAGTGAAGGTTACGCCTGCGTCTTCTTCATTCCAGTTGATGGCTTTCATTTTCACCAGGTCAACAACACCGGTGAAACCTTCTTCAGCACCAATCGCCAGCTGCAGCGGAACAGGGTTCGCGCCCAGACGGGTTTTGATCTGACCAACAACTTTCAGGAAGTTCGCACCCATACGGTCCATTTTGTTAACGAACGCAATGCGTGGAACTTTATATTTGTTTGCCTGACGCCATACGGTTTCAGACTGTGGCTGAACACCACCAACTGCGCAGTAAACCATTACCGCACCATCAAGAACACGCATGGAACGTTCTACTTCGATGGTGAAGTCAACGTGGCCCGGGGTGTCGATGATGTTTACGCGGTGTGGTTCATACTGCTTAGCCATACCAGACCAGAATGCAGTAGTCGCTGCGGAGGTGATGGTAATACCACGCTCCTGCTCCTGCTCCATCCAGTCCATGGTTGCGGCGCCGTCATGAACTTCACCGATTTTATGGTTTACACCGGTGTAGAACAGAATACGTTCGGTGGTAGTGGTTTTACCGGCGTCGATGTGCGCACTGATACCGATGTTACGGTAGCGTGCGATGGGTGTTGTACGAGCCATTTGATTCCTCGTTTATCTTTTTAGGCGTTCAGTTAAGTAACCCAAAGCGGGCTGCTTCGCTGAAGCGCCCGCCTGGTGACTAATACTCCGAAGGAATTACCAACGGTAGTGTGCGAACGCCTTGTTGGCTTCTGCCATACGGTGAACGTCTTCACGTTTCTTAACTGCAGTACCTTTGTTGTCTGCAGCGTCAGAAAGTTCGTTCGCCAGACGCAGAGCCATGGATTTATCACCGCGTTTACGAGCAGCTTCAACGATCCAACGCATTGCCAGAGCATTACGACGGACCGGACGGACTTCAACTGGTACCTGATAAGTAGAACCACCAACGCGGCGAGACTTAACTTCTACAGTCGGACGCACGTTGTCGAGAGCTACTTCGAAAGCTTCCAGTTCATTTTTACCAGAACGCTGAGCCAGGGTCTCCAGCGCGCTGTATACGATTGCTTCTGCAGTAGATTTTTTACCATCTACCATCAGGATATTTACAAATTTTGCCAGCAGTTCTGATCCGAATTTCGGATCTGGAAGAATTTTACGCTGACCAATGACGCGACGACGTGGCATGGGAATACTCCGTTGTTAATTCAGGATTGTCCAAAACTCTAAGAGTTTAGTGTGACATTAAGATAAATCAGTTTGGCCTTACTTAACGGAGAACCATTAAGCCTTAGGACGTTTCACGCCGTATTTGGAGCGAGATTGCTTACGGTCTTTAACGCCGGAGCAGTCAAGCGCACCACGAACGGTGTGGTAACGAACACCCGGAAGGTCTTTTACACGACCGCCACGGATCAGGATCACGGAGTGTTCCTGCAGGTTGTGACCTTCACCACCGATGTAGGAAGTCACTTCAAAACCGTTAGTCAAACGCACACGGCATACTTTACGCAGTGCGGAGTTTGGTTTTTTAGGAGTGGTAGTATATACACGAGTACATACGCCACGTTTCTGCGGGCAGGCTTCCAGCGCAGGCACGTTGCTTTTTGCAACTTTGCGTGCACGTGGTTTGCGTACCAGCTGGTTAACTGTTGCCATTAAATAGCTCCTGGTTTTAGCTTTTGCTTCGTAAACACGTAATAAAACGCCCTCATACAATATGAGGACGCGAAATTTTAGGGCTACGTCGAAAAGGTGTCAAGAATTATACAGCGATCTCAGATCACCAGTTCATTTGGCCGGTGTGCTGGATGGCCAGATTTACGAAATCAGTATAGCTAACCACGTCAATTTTGGTTGAAATTTGACCAATGAGGCCGCGAGCCTCGATATCATCTTTTAGCGCTGAGACAGAGATGGGGGCATTACAGAGAATATCAACAAAGCGGCTGCCTTCTACTGCCGCCAGAACGCCATCCTGGATCAGCAGCACAGTATCACCCTCACGCAGCATGCTTAACAGGCTTTCGATGTCGCAGTGCCAGGGGGAACGGCTCAGGGTATGGAGCATGCGCGCCTCAGAATGTCAGGATTGTGTCGTAGTGGGAAAGCTGTTCCCGCAGTAATGCCGGTGCAAGTACAGTCGCGTCCAGAATGAAGGGGGTATTCTCTTTCAGGCCGCGGGCCTGCAGTGAAGCTGCACAGACATAGAACGTCTCGATGTCATACAACGGCAGGACTTTAAATGTCGAGATGTAATCCCGCGCCAGCACCGCCTGCGGCTGCTGACCGGCAAGCAGCTGAAATACGCCGTCTCCGATAAAGAACACACCGATCTCTTCCGTCAGTGCAGAAGTGGCCAGTAACGCATCCAGCCCTTCCCTTCCAGCGGCACTGCCATGTGGGGCAGAATGAAATACAAACGCAACGCGGTTCATCAGAATTGCACCATACGATCGCAGGTTAAGGCAGCCTGTGCCAGCGCCCCAAGACCGCTAAGGGAGAAGCCCTCGTTAAGATTCGCGGCAGGCAAACCGAGACGTTGCGCTTCATTCGCATCGCTTACGCCCCGACGCAGAGCCGCCGCCACGCAGATATGCAGGGCAACGCCATGCTCCTGGTTCAGCGACTGCCAGGCCCGGACCAGATCGAACTCGTCTGATGCGGGAGAGGTCAGCTGGTTTGCGTTATACACCCCTTCCCGATAAAAAAAGACGCTGACCAGCTCATGTCCGGCCGCCAGCAGTGCGCGGGCAAACTGCAACGCGCTGCTGGCCTGCTGTGTACCGTATGCCGGGCCTGTCACCATTAATGCAAAACGCATTACTTCTCTTGCCCCAGGAAATCGCCGCTTTTGAACTGACGGATGTAGAGATAGACCGTGTGCTTGGAGATGTTGAGGCGATCGGCCACCTGGTTAATGGCGTCTTTAATATCAAAAATGCCTTTTTCGTAGAGGTTAAGCACGATCTGACGATTCTTGGCATTGTTGGAGACGTTACGATCGGCATTAACTTCTTCAATGGTGAATTCCAGCGTCTGGGTCACGAGATCTTCAACGGAAGAGGCAAAGTTTACTGTGGATCCAACATCCGGCGTTTCTGGCGGAATGAAGGTGTTCATGATCTGGGAGAACGGCACATCAAGGTTCATGTTGATGCACAGCAAACCAATCACGCGATGATCGCGGTTGCGGATCGCGATGGTCACGGACTTCATGAGAACACCGCTCTTCGCGCGGGTGAAATAACATTTGGAGACGCTGCTGTCCGCGCCGGTCATGTCGTGCAGCATACGCAGTGCAAGGTCAGTGATTGGCGAGCCGATTTTACGGCCAGTATGCTCACCATTGGCGATGCGGATGGCAGAACATTTCAGATCTTGCAGGGAGTGCAAAACGATTTCGCAGTGGGACCCAATGAGCATCGCTAACCCGTCCACTACCGCTTCGTAGGATTTCAGAATATCGAAATCGGTCTGATCGAAAGGACGTTGATCCAGCAAATCAAGTTCGCTGGTTTCGTTGGTTAAAAGCGACCTGGTCATGAAAAAAACACTCCTTTTCAGGAGCCTGTCGGTAGGTTTTCAGGGCAGGCTCATTATTTACACGGGCAATTAAGTTAATACAGCGTAGATAGCGCTTCCAGTGTTAATTATATCTATACCCCAATAAAAAAACCGCCGCTTCTGAGGCGGCGGTTTTAACCGGTTTACTTCTTGGTGGCTTCTGCCGGCGCTTCTGGCTTCGCGTCAGGCTTAGCATCCGCTTTCGGCGCTGGCTTGATGTCCAGCAACTCTACGTCGAATACCAGGGTGGAGTTAGCCGGGATACCCGGGACACCCGTTTTGCCATAAGCCAGATCCGGTGGGATGACCAGCTTGATTTTACCGCCTTTCTTGATGTTCTTCAGGCCTTCAGTCCAGCCAGGGATAACACCATCAAGACGGAATGAGAGTGGCTCACCGCGGGTGTAAGAGTTATCGAACTCTTTACCGTCGGTCAGGGTACCTTTGTAGTTCACAACGACGGTATCGCTGTCTTTCGGTGCCTCGCCAGTCCCTTCTTTCTCTACTTTGTAGACCAGGCCAGTAGGAGAAGTTTTTGCGCCTTTCTCTTTAGCGAAAGCGTCACGGAAGGTTTTGCCTTTCGCTTCGTTCTCAGCCGCGTCTTTCTCCATCTTCTCCTGCGCTGCGCCTTTCACGCGCGCTTCGAAAGCCTGCAGAGTTTGCTCGATTTCCTGGTCAGACAGTTTGCTCTTGTCTGCAAAAGCATCCTGTACGCCCGCGATCAGCTGCGCCTGATCCAGCTTGATGCCCAGTTTTTCTTGCTCTTTCAGAGAGTTTTCCATGTAACGGCCCAGAGATGCGCCCAGTGCGTAGGCTGATTTCTGGTCGTCATTTTTGAACGCCGCATTGCTGTCAGCAGTCGCAGCAGGTTTCGCCGCGGTATCGGCAGCGAAAGTCAGCGGCGCATGCAAAGCGACAGCCATCGTGGTCGCCAGCAGCGTTACTTTAAACAGTGATTTCATCCATTTCTCCAGGGCCGGGGACTCTCACCCCGTGTTAAGCGTAAATGAGTAGCGTACTATAAAACGTTGAGGAACAAATCTACAGGTAGACACCCCTGATTAGCACCACATTTCAGACTATTTTTGTTTAAATTAGTTTCGCAGCAAGGGGATGTTTACTGCGCGCAAGGATAATCTCAGGTAAAATTCGCCGCCGCCAGCCCCGGACGGGTTTAACGAAACAAACGAGGTGAATCATGCAGAATAGAGAGATGGAAGCACGTCTGGCTGAGCTTGAAAGCCGCCTGGCTTTTCAGGAGATCACCATCGATGAGCTGAATCAGACCGTCACCGCCCACGAGCTGGAGATGGCAAAGCTGCGGGATCTGATGCGTCTGTTAACGGAAAAAGTAAAAGCCTCCCAGGCATCGCACATCGCGTCGCAGTCGGAAGAGACGCCGCCACCCCATTATTGAGACGTAAAAAAAGCGGGAATATCCCGCTTTTTTGTGCCTTAAGGCGTAACGCTTAGTGGCAACCGCAGCCGCCGTTACCGCCGCAGCCGCCTTTACCGTGCTCGTGGCCATGGTCGTGATCGTGGCCGTGACCACCGCAGCAGCCATCGTGAACGTGATCGTGGTCATGACCGTGCGCACCATGAACGTGGCCGTGAGCCAGCTCTTCTTCAGTGGCTTCGCGGATCGCAACCACTTCAACGTTGAACTTCAGGTTCTGGCCAGCCAGCATGTGGTTGCCGTCAACCACAACGTGGTCGTCTTCAACTTCGGTAATTTCTACTGGAACCGGACCCTGGTCAGTTTCAGCCAGGAAACGCATGCCAACCTGCAGCTCATCAACGCCCATGAAGACGTCTTTAGGAACACGCTGAACCAGGTTTTCATCGTACTGACCGTAAGCGTCGTTTGCGCCTACAGCAACGTCAAATTTGTCACCAACTTCATGACCGTCCAGCGCGTTTTCCAGGCCGGAGATCAGGGAACCGTGACCGTGCAGGTAGTCCAGCGGCGCACTCACCGGAGACTCATCAACCAACACACCGTCTTCTGTACGTACCTGATAGGCCAGGCTGACCACCAGGTCTTTTGCTACTTTCATGATATCTCCTGAGCGTGGGAAAATTGCTGGCGCAGATTGTAGCCGAATTCTGCACCCGTGTACCCTTTAGCTTAAAAAAACTCGGGGCATATCGCTAGTCCGGATGAAAAATGCCGATCACTTGTTCTTCTTTGCGAACGTGATCGCGCACTTCTTTATCGGCTTCACGCATCTGGTGACCGCACTTAACACACTCAACAATATCGATATTGTTCTCTCGCCACATGGCCAGTGAATCCTGAGCCTGGCAGGCCGGGCATTTCGCGCCGGCGATAAAACGTTTACGTACCGCCATTCTTTACCTCGTTATTCATATTCATCCCAGCCGTCCGGCTGCCGACGCTCCTGCTGCATCTCACGCTGGAAAATCTCTTCCAGCTCGCGACGCGCCTCCCGTACGCGGGAAATCTGCACCGTATCGGTGTGGACCGGCATCAACTCGCGCAGCATGCGCATATCAAGACGACGGAAATGTAACTGCGCGCGCTGGGCCTGATGAGGATGCATACCCAACGTCACTAATGCTTTACGCCCCAGCTCCAGCGCACTGGAGAAGGTCTCGCGGGTAAAATACTTTACCCCTGCCTGAAGCAGCTCATGTGCCTCAACACGCCCTCGCGCCCGGGCCAGGATGTGCAGATGGGGAAAGTGCTGCTGGCAGATCTCCACCAGCTTCAGGGTGTCTTCCGGATCATTACAGGTGATAACAATCGACTCCGCCGCCTCTGCGCCTGCGGAGCGCAGCAGTTCGACCTGTGTAGCATCGCCGTAATAGACCTTATAACCGTACTTGCGCATCAGGTTTACCGCGCTGATGTCGCGCTCAAGCACCGTCACGCGCATTTTATTCGCCATCAGCAGACGCCCGATTACCTGCCCAAACCGCCCGAAGCCCACCACGATCACCTGCGGTTTATCGTCCTCCACAAAGGGCGCTTCATGCTCATCTTCCGGGGCATTCATCCGGCGAGACAGCTGCTTATCGATAAGCTTCATGAGCAGCGGCGTGGTCATCATCGACAGCGTCACGGTCACTAACAGCAGCGCCATCTGGTCATCCTGAAACAATCTCTGGGACGATGCTGTGGAGAAGAGCACAAAAGCGAATTCGCCCCCCTGGCTCAGCACCCCGGCAAGCTGCGCCTTTTCCGCCTGCCGCAGGCCGTAAACCCGCGCCAGCCCATACAGCACCGCCATTTTAACCGTGACCAGCACGGCAACGCTCATCACCACCCACAGGATATGGGTGTAGAGCACGCCGAGATTGAGCGCCATACCGACAGAGATAAAGAACAGCCCTAACAGCAGCCCTTTAAAGGGATCGATGGCAATTTCCAGTTCATGCCGGTACTCACTCTCCGCCAGCAGCACACCCGCGATAAAAGTACCGAGCGCCATCGACAGGCCCAGCGCATCCATAAACAGGGCCGATCCCAGCACCAGCAGCAGCGTCGCGGCGGTAAATACCTCGCGTACGCCGGAGGCGGCAATAAACCGGAACACCGGGCGGAGCAGATAGCGCCCTCCCACCAGCATGCCGGCAAAGGCCAACACCTTCATGCCGATCTTCATCCAGTCGAAATGCTCCTCTCCCGATCCTGCCAGCAGTGGAACCAGGGCCAGCGCGGGGATCACCGCCAGATCCTGAAACAGCAGGATCGAGAAGCCCAGCTGCCCCGCTTCGTTGCGGTTCATGCCCTTATCGCGCATCAGCTGTAACGCCATTGCCGTAGAGGACATCGCCAGACCAATCCCGCCAACCACCGCGGCCTGCCATGAGAACTGGGTCAGCATCAGGAGTCCACCGAGGATCACCGCGCTGCACAGCACCTGCGCGGCACCCACACCAAAGATCGAGCGCCGTAGTTGCCAGAGCTTCGTCGGGTTCAGCTCAAGGCCGATAATAAACATCAGAAAGACGACGCCCAGCTCCGAGAAGTGCAGGATTTCGTCCACATCGCTGATGAACCCCAGCCCCCACGGACCGATGGCGATGCCCGCCAGCAGATAGCCGAGCACCGCGCCAATCCCCAGACGCGATGCCAACGGCACCGCCACCACGGCGGCAAACAGGAACAACACGCCTGCCAGTAAAAGATCTGAGCCTTCCATCAGTGACCTCCCGTCAGATTTGGCCCCGCCAGCCACTCACCGTACGCGCGGGCATGGCTGGCCAGCTCATCCTGATGCTGCCGACGAGCCCAGTAGATAATGATCGGACTCAGCCAGTGCATGCGGCACATGGCCGCAGTCAGCTCGAACGGGCGTAAGATCTCGTTCATCGAGTAGCGGTTAAGCCCATCGTGGCGATACGCACTCTCCGGCTCGCCAGTGGTAATGACGCTCCGCCAGGACTTTCCCGCCAGCTGGTTTCCTCCCACCCCACTGGCAAATCCACGGCTCAGGACGCGATCCAGCCACTCTTTCAGCAGCGCGGGGCAGCTGTAGGTGTAGAGAGGATGCTGAAATACGATGACGTCGTGCTGACGCAGCAGCTCCTGCTCATAGGGAATATCGATAAAAAAATCGGGGTAGTGCGCGTAAAGATCGTGCACTGTCACATTACTTAGCTGTAATGCCGGTTGTAGCAAAACCCGGTTGGCGACCGAGTCCTGAGACTCCGGATGGGCATACAGCAGCAGCACTTTGGCTGTCTGGGACATCATTCCTCTCCCGGGTCGTCATCACTGTTGTTTTGGGCTACCATGGCACACCCACGCGGCGCGTGGCGGCACATTTAACCTGATTATAATGACAACTTAACATAGTCGGAACATACGGCGCTCTATGATTGTTTTCTCCTCATTACAAATTCGTCGCGGCGTACGTGTCCTGCTGGACAACGCTACAGCCACCATTAACCCGGGCCAGAAAGTCGGCCTGGTGGGCAAAAACGGCTGCGGTAAATCCACGTTACTGTCATTGCTGAAAAACGAAATCAGTGCCGACGGCGGTAATTTTACCTACCCCGGCAACTGGCAGCTGGCCTGGGTAAACCAGGAGACGCCAGCCCTGAGCGTACCGGCGATGGATTATGTTATCGACGGCGATCGGGAATACCGCAAGCTGGAAGCGGAGCTGCATGCCGCCAACGAACGCAACGACGGCCATGCGATTGCCACCGTGCATGGCAAACTCGACGCTATTGATGCCTGGACTATTCGCTCCCGCGCCGCCAGCCTGTTGCACGGCCTGGGATTCAGTAACGAGCAGCTGGAACGCCCGGTCAGCGATTTCTCCGGTGGCTGGCGCATGCGCCTTAACCTGGCCCAGGCGCTGATCTGCCGCTCTGACCTGCTACTGCTCGATGAACCGACTAACCACCTCGATCTGGATGCGGTGATCTGGCTGGAGAAGTGGCTGAAGAGCTATCAGGGCACGCTGATCCTGATCTCCCACGACCGTGACTTCCTTGACCCGGTGGTGGATAAAATTATTCATATCGAACAGGAAACGATGTTCGAGTACACCGGCAACTACAGTTCGTTTGAGCGCCAGCGCGCGGTACGCCTCTCCCAGCAGCAGGCGATGTACGAAAGCCAGCAGCAGCGCGTGGCGCACCTGCAGAGCTTTGTCGATCGCTTCAAGGCGAAAGCATCAAAAGCCAAACAGGCCCAGAGCCGCATTAAGATGCTGGAACGCATGGAGATGATCGCCCCGGCGCACGTCGACAACCCGTTCCACTTTAGCTTCCGCGCGCCGGAAAGCCTGCCCAACCCGCTGCTGAAAATGGAAAAGGTCAGCGCGGGCTATGGCGAGCGCATCATCCTGGACTCCATCAAACTCAACCTGGTGCCGGGTTCCCGCATCGGTCTGCTCGGGCGCAATGGCGCCGGTAAATCGACGCTGATTAAGCTGCTGGCGGGCGAGCTTACGCCGGTACGTGGCGATATTGGTCTGGCGAAGGGCATCAAGCTTGGCTACTTCGCTCAGCATCAGCTGGAATTTTTGCGCGCGGACGAATCGCCACTACAGCACCTGGCGCGTCTGGCCCCGCAGGAGATGGAGCAGAAGCTGCGGGATTATCTGGGCGGCTTCGGCTTCCAGGGCGATAAAGTGACCGAGAATACTGAGCGCTTCTCCGGCGGCGAAAAAGCGCGTCTGGTGCTGGCCCTCATCGTCTGGCAGCGCCCTAACCTGCTGCTGCTCGATGAACCGACTAACCACCTGGATCTGGACATGCGCCAGGCGCTGACCGAGGCGCTGATTGAGTTCGAAGGCGCGCTGGTGGTCGTTTCGCACGATCGTCACCTGATCCGCTCCACCACCGACGATCTCTACCTGGTGCACGACAGTAAAGTAGAGCCTTTCGACGGCGATCTGGAAGATTATCAGCAATGGCTGACGGACGTACAGAAGCAGGAAAACCAGCCGGAAGAAGCTGCGAAAGAGAACGCCAACAGCGCCCAGGCCCGTAAGGATCAGAAGCGTCGCGAAGCTGAACTGCGCACCCAAACCCAGCCGCTGCGTAAAGAGATCACCCGTCTGGAAAAAGAGATGGAGAAGCTCAACGCCACGCTGGCCACCGTGGAAGAGAAGCTGGGCGACAGCGGCCTGTATGACCAGACTCGTAAAGCCGAGCTAACCGAGTGCCTGCAGGTGCAGGCTAAAACCAAATCCAGCCTTGAGGAGTGCGAAATGGCCTGGCTGGAGGCGCAGGAGCAGCTCGAAGAGATGCTGCAGGCGGACTAATCCTTCCTGGCTTAGCAGGCGGCAACTCAACCGCCTGATAAGCCGCGATTAAACAAATGTAAAAAGTATCAGGCTGTATAGTAAAAGCAGACCACACAAATACTTCACAACCCTATGACACAAACAATCCCATCCGAATTTAACTTTACGCCCGACGAGAGCGCGACCTTTGTCCCCATGCGGGGCCTGTCGAATCGACACCTGCAGACCATGCTGCCGCGTCTTATCCGTCGTAAAGTGCGTTTTACCCCTTTCTGGCAGCGCCTTGACCTGCCGGATGATGACTTCGTTGACTTAGCCTGGAGCGAAGATCCGCTTCAGGCACAGCACAAACCCCGGCTGGTGGTCTTTCACGGTCTGGAGGGCAGCCTGCACAGCCCCTATGCTCATGGTCTGATTGAGGCGGCGAAAGCGCGCGGTTGGCTGGGCGTGGTAATGCATTTCAGAGGCTGTAGCGGCGAACCCAATCGCCAGAAACGCATCTATCACTCTGGCGAAACAGAAGATGGTACCTGGTTCCTGCGCTGGCTGGCAGAGACTCACGGCCCTGCCCCCACCGCTGCGGTAGGCTATTCGCTGGGGGGAAACATGCTGGCCTGCCTGCTGGCAAAAGAGGGGGACGCTATTCCGCTGGACGCCGCCGTTATCGTTTCTGCTCCGTTTATGCTGGAACAGTGCAGCTATCATATGGATAAGGGCTTTTCGCGCGTCTATCAGCACTACCTGCTTAACCTGCTGAAAGGCAACGCCTCACGTAAACTGAAAGCCTATCCGGGCTCGCTGCCGGTCAACCTGGAGCAGCTCAAGCGCATGCGACGCATTCGTGAATTTGACGATCTGATCACCGCGAAAATCCATGGCTTTGCCGATGCGATTGACTACTATCGCCAGTGCAGCGCCATGCCGTTGCTGAATCAAATCACCCGGCCTACGCTGATTATTCACGCGAAAGACGATCCGTTTATGGATCATCACTCGATTCCGGCGCCGGAACATTTACCGGCAAACGTAGAGTATCAACTGACCGAACATGGTGGGCACGTGGGCTTTATCAGCGGAACGCTGCGTAGACCGCAGATGTGGCTGGAGACACGTATCCCGGACTGGCTAACCCCCTATCTGGAAAAATAGACATGATCATTCCCTGGCAGGATCTGGCTCCCGAAACGCTGGATAATCTGATTGAAAGCTTTGTGTTACGCGAAGGCACCGATTATGGTGAAGAGGAACGTTCGCTTGAGCAGAAGGTCGCTGATATCAGGCGCCAGCTGCAAAGCGGTGAGGTGCTGGTCGTATGGTCCGAGTTGCACGAAACTGTCAACATCATGCCTCGCAATCAATTTCGCGGTTAACCGCGACATCTTTCCACTCAGGGAGTTGCTATGTCCGCCAGACATCCGGTTATCGCCGTCACAGGGTCGAGTGGTGCAGGTACCACCACCACCAGCCTCGCCTTTCGTAAGATCTTCTCGCAACTGCATCTGCGTGCCGCGGAGGTCGAAGGCGACAGCTTTCACCGCTACACCCGCCCTGAGATGGATATGGCCATCCGCAAGGCCCGTGATTTAGGCAAACATATCAGCTACTTTGGCCCCGATGCTAACGACTTTGGCCTGCTGGAGCAGACCTTCGCAGAGTACGGGCGAAGCGGCACGGGCCAGTCGCGCAAATACCTGCATACCTATGACGAAGCGGTACCGTGGAACCAGGTTCCGGGCACCTTTACGCCCTGGCAGCCGCTGCCAGAACCCACCGACGTGCTGTTTTATGAAGGTCTGCACGGCGGGGTCGTCACGCCGCACCATGACGTGGCGCGCCATGTCGATCTGCTGGTGGGCGTCGTACCCATTGTAAACCTGGAGTGGATCCAGAAGCTGACGCGGGATACCAGCGAACGCGGCCATTCCCGAGAAGCGGTGATGGATTCGGTGGTTCGCTCCATGGAAGATTACATTAACTTCCTCACGCCGCAGTTTTCCCGCACCCATATTAATTTCCAGCGCGTCCCGACTGTGGACACCTCTAACCCCTTTGCCGCAAAAGCGATCCCGTCGCTGGATGAGAGCTTTGTGGTGATCCATTTCCGCAATCTGGACAATATCGATTACCCCTGGCTGCTGGCGATGCTGCAGGGCTCGTTTATCTCGCACATGAATACGCTGGTGGTCCCGGGCGGGAAGATGGGACTGGCGATGGAGTTGATCATGACGCCGCTGGTACAGCGGTTAATGGAAGGGAAGAAGATCGATTGAGGCTTGTAGGCCGGGCAAACGAAGTGCCGCCCGGCGTTTGATCCGGGACTTACGCCTCGATCACTTCATACGAATGGGTAATATTGACCGCTTTTTCCAGCATCAGCGCCACGGAGCAGTACTTCTCCGCAGAGAGATCCACCGCGCGGGAGACCGCAGCATCTTTCAACGCTTTGCCAGTGACCACGAAATGAAGGTTGATATGGGTAAAGAGACGCGGCGCTTCATCCCGGCGCTCTGAGGTCAGTTTCACTTCGCAGTCGGTCACATCGTGACGCCCTTTTTGCAGAATCGAGACCACGTCGATAGCGCTGCATCCCCCTGCCGCCATCAGAACCACTTCCATCGGGCTGGGTGCTTTATCACCGGAGTTGCCATCCATCAGAATCTGGTGCCCCGAGGCGGACTCACCGAGGAACGTTAACCCTTCAACCCATTTCACACGTGCTTGCATTTTAACTCACTCCAGGCTTGCATTTTTTCTGTCAGATTACGCGCCAGTAACAATTCTGGCAAAGGAAGTCGACCTGCATCAAGCTGAAGCGAGACACCAGGAGACACGCGGCAAAACCTATGCTAAAACAGTCGTGATGCTACAGTAATACATTGACGTTGCACATGTATGCAGAGGACATCACACATTACAGGCTGCTAATTATTGTGACAGCCAGATCCCCAGGTAAGGGGAAGAATTCGATTGCAACCCCAGAGCGAAGGTAGAAAGCCTGACTCTGGAGACAGCTTATAACAGAGGATAACAGCGCATGGTGCTTGGCAAACCGCAAACAGACCCGACTCTCGAATGGTTCTTGTCTCATTGCCACATTCATAAGTACCCATCGAAGAGCACGCTGATTCACCAGGGTGAAAAAGCGGAAACGTTGTATTACATCGTCAAAGGCTCAGTGGCAGTGCTGATCAAAGATGAAGAAGGCAAAGAGATGATCCTCTCTTACCTGAATCAGGGAGACTTTATCGGTGAACTGGGCCTGTTTGAAGAAGGTCAGGAGCGTAGCGCCTGGGTCCGGGCAAAAACTGCGTGTGAAGTGGCTGAGATCTCTTATAAGAAATTCCGCCAGCTGATCCAGGTTAACCCGGATATCCTGATGCGCCTCTCTTCGCAGATGGCTCGCCGTCTGCAGGTCACCTCTGAGAAAGTGGGTAACCTCGCCTTCCTGGACGTGACGGGCCGTATCGCTCAGACGCTGCTGAACCTGGCGAAACAGCCAGACGCCATGACCCACCCGGACGGTATGCAAATTAAAATTACCCGTCAGGAGATCGGTCAGATCGTCGGTTGTTCCCGTGAGACAGTGGGTCGTATTCTGAAAATGCTGGAAGATCAGAACCTGATTTCCGCCCACGGTAAAACCATCGTGGTTTACGGAACACGTTAATTCCGCTCAGACGGCGTGGCATCGCATGATGACACGCCGTTTTTGTCTCTCTCACCCATGTGGCGCAGGCTCATTTATCACCCGGAAGTTAACTACGCACTACGGCAAACCCTGGTGTTGTGTCTCCCTGTGGCTGTGGGGTTAGTACTCGGTTATCTGCAATACGGCCTTCTGTTTTCTCTTGTTCCCGCCTGCTGCAACATTGCGGGTCTCGACACGCCCCATAAACGCTTTTTTAAACGCCTGATAATTGGCGGCTGCCTGTTTGCTGGCTGTAGTCTGGCGGTACAATTGCTGCTGGCGCGTGATATTCCGCTGCCCCTCATTCTGACCGCACTGGCGATGACGTTAGGGGTCACGGCGGAGATCAGCGCCCTCCACGCCCGCCTGCTGCCCGCCTCGCTGATTGCGGCCATCTTTACCCTGAGCCTGGCGGGGAATTTACCGATCTGGGCGCCGCTGCTGATCTACGCCCTGGGGACACTCTGGTACGGGCTGTTTAACTGGTTCTGGTTCTGGCTGTGGCGGGAGCAGCCGCTGCGTGAATCCCTGAGCGTACTCTACCGCCAGCTGGCTGATTACTGTGAAGCCAAATATACCCTGCTGACCCAGCACACCGACCCGGAAAAATCGCTGCCGCCGCTGCTGGCGCGCCAGCAGAAGGTGGTGGACCTGATTAGTCAGTGTTACCAGCAACTGCATATGCTGGCGGCGAACAGGAATCATGAATACAAGCGGCTGCTGCGTATCTTCCAGGTGGGGCTGGATCTGCAGGAGCATATCTCCGTTAGCCTGCATCATCCGCAAGAGGTGCAAAAGCTGGTCGAGCGCAGCCACGCTGAAGCGGTGATCCGCTGGAACGCGCAGACCGTCGCCGCCCGGCTGCGGGTACTGGCCGACGATATTCTCTATCACCGCTATCCCACCCGCTTTAACATGGACAAACAGCTCGGCGCGCTGGAGAAAATTGCCCGCCAGCATGCGGATAACCCGGTCGGCCAGTTCGCCGCCTGGCACTTCAGCCGTATTGCCCGCGTGCTTCGCACCCAACGCCCGCTCTACCCGCGTGACCTGATGGCGGATAAGCAGAAGCGCCTGCCGCTGATCCCCGCCCTGAGAAGCTATCTGTCGCTAAAGTCTGCCGCCCTGCGTAATGCGGCACGTATCAGCGTCATGCTGAGTATCGCCAGCCTGATGGGTATGGCGCTGCACCTGCCTAAGCCTTACTGGATCTTAATGACCGTTCTGCTGGTGACGCAAAACGGCTACAGCGCCACGCGGGTGCGCATCCTCCACCGGGCAGGCGGCACGATGGCGGGGCTGATTATTGCGGGGATCACCCTGCACCTTCACGTCCCGGAAGGCTATACCCTGACGGGTATGCTGCTGGTAACGCTGGTGAGTTACCTCATCATCCGTAAGAACTACGGCTGGGCGACGGTGGGCTTTACGCTGACCGCGGTCTACACCCTGCAACTGATTACGCTCAATGGTGAGCAGTTTATTATCGCCCGGCTGGCAGATACGCTGATTGGCTGCCTGATTGCCTTTGGCGGCATGGTGTGGCTGTGGCCGCAGTGGCAGAGCGGATTGCTGCGACAGAACGCCCACGACGCGCTGGAGGCCGACCAGGAGGCCATCCGCCTGATCCTCAGCGACGATCCGCAACCCACGCCGCTGGCCTGGCAGCGCATGAAGGTCAACCAGGCGCATAATGCCCTGTTCAACTCCCTCAACCAGGCGATGCAGGAGCCGGGCTTCAATTCGGCCTATCTGGCGGATATGAAACTGTGGGTGACGCACAGCCAGTTTATCGTCGAGCATATCAACGCAATGACGACCCTGGCGCGGGAGCATACGATGCTGACGCCAGACCTGGCGCAGCGTTATTTGCAGTCGTGTGAAATCGGCCTTCAGCGCTGCCAGCAGCGCCTGGAGTATGATGAGCCGGGTGAGAGTGGGGACAGCAATATTCTGGAAGCGCCAGAGACGCTGACGCACGGCCCGATGAGCACGCTGGAACAGCATCTGCAGCGCATTCTGGGGCATCTGAATACTATGCACACCATTTCGTCGGTGGCCTGGCGCCAGCGTCCACATCATGGCATCTGGTTGATCCGGCGTTTGAAACGCACACCGTATTAAACGCCGGGTGGCGCTGCGCTTACCCGGCCTACGGTCTTGTAGGCCCGTGCAAGCGTAGCGCCGCCGGGCTACACAGCTACTGCTGAACCACCCGCTTCACCGCCTGCGCAAAGCGGGTCATCCCCTCTTCGATATCCTGGCTTTCCACCAGCAGCGACGGCGCAAAGCGCATCACGTCCGGCCCGGCGTTGAGCACCATCGTCCCTTCGCTGGCGGCGGCGTAGAGAAAATCGCGCGCCCGGCCTTTGTACTGCGGCTTCAGTTCGGCACCAATCAACAGTCCCATGCCACGGATATCACTGAAGACATCGTACTGCGCATCGATCTGCTGGAGATGCTTCACAAACTGCTCGCGCTTCGTATTGACGCCGCTCAGCACTTCCGGGGTATTGATGATATCGAACGCCGCTCCGGCAACCGCGCACGCCAGCGGGTTGCCGCCATAGGTCGAGCCGTGAGAGCCCACGTGGAATGCCGATGCGATATCCTGCGTGGTGAGCACGGCGCTCACCGGGAAGCCACCCCCGAGCGCTTTGGCGCTGGTCAGGATGTCCGGCGTCACGCCGTAGTGCATATAAGCAAAGAGATCCCCAGTACGGCCCATGCCGCTCTGCACTTCGTCAAAGACCAGCAGGGCCTGGTGCTGATCGCACAGATCGCGTAGCCCCTGCAGGAATTCTGGCGTTGCCGCCATCACGCCGCCTTCACCCTGGATCGGCTCAACCACCACCGCGCAGGTGTGATCGTCCATCACCGCTTTTACCGCATGCAGATCGTTAAACGGCACGTGGATGATGTCGGCCGGTTTCGGGCCAAAACCATCGGAATATTTTGGCTGACCGCCCACGGTCACGGTAAACAGCGAACGGCCATGAAACGCATTGTGGAAGGCGATGATTTTGGTTTTAAACGGGCTGTGGCGGGTGGAGGCGTAATAACGGGCCAGCTTGAAAGCGGTTTCGTTGGCTTCGGTGCCGGAGTTCATAAACAGCACACGCTCGGCAAAGGTAGCCTCGATGATTTTGCGCCCGAGACGTAGCGCAGGTTCGTTGGTAAAGACGTTGCTGGTGTGCCACAGGGTTTCGCCCTGGGTTTTCAGCGCCTCGACCAGCGCCGGGTGGCAGTGACCTAACGCCGTCACCGCAATGCCGCCCGCAAAATCAATGTACTCTTTGCCCTGCTGATCCCAGACGCGGCTGCCTTTCCCCTTCACCGGGATAAACTCAGCCGGTGCATAAACTGGCAGTATCACTTCATCGAATGTTGCGCGCGTAATTGCAGATTGTTCAGTTGCCATGTAACCCCACCCTTTTTTAAGTACAAAGCAGAAGTGAAAATATAATCACGAAATATGCTTAAAAAATCACTTTATGGCAACTAAAAATCAACGATTGAGGAAATTAGCCAGCAGCTGGTGGCCCTGTTCGCTGAGAATGCTTTCGGGGTGGAACTGCACCCCTTCCAGATCCCATTCACGGTGACGGATACCCATGATCTCCTGCGTTTCGCTCCAGGCGG
The DNA here is from genome assembly GCF_002416465.1 of Leclercia sp. UBA5076. Classification (NCBI taxonomy): domain Bacteria; kingdom Pseudomonadati; phylum Pseudomonadota; class Gammaproteobacteria; order Enterobacterales; family Enterobacteriaceae; genus Leclercia; species Leclercia sp. UBA5076. The sequence goes on along the minus strand of NZ_DIAO01000016.1, from coordinate 163,275 downwards.
TGACCTCAAAGCAGTCGGGTAAGGTGGGCGGATCGATAATCAGTGAGTGATAGCGGGTGACGGTAAGGGGGTTGTTCAGACCGCAGAAAACTCCGACGCCGTTGTGCGTCACCGGGGAGGTTTTGCCATGCATCACTTTCGCTGCCCGCACAATGGTGGCGCCAAAGACCTGGGCGATGGCCTGATGCCCGAGGCAGACGCCCAGAATCGGCACTTCACCGGCATAGCGCTGGATCACCGCCAGCGAGATGCCAGACTCATCCGGCGTGCAGGGGCCGGGGGAGATAACGATTTTTTGCGGATTGAGCGTGGCGACATCCTCCAGCGAGAGTGCGTCGTTGCGCCGGACCACCACCTCCGCCCCCAGCTCGCAAAAATACTGGTACAGGTTCCAGGTGAAGGAATCGTAGTTATCAATCAGCAGAATCATGGCGGCTCCTGAAAAAATGGCCGCCCTATTCTACTCAATTTCCCCGGCTTCGCTTACCACTTTACTGAAGATTGCGTTCAACGCGCTCAGATCCCCCATCGCACCGCTCTGGTTGGCCTGCGCCCACTCTTCCGGATCGATATCGCGCCAGTCAAGCTGGTAGCCCGCATGGATCGCCAGCTGCTCAAAGAAGATGCGCTGAACAATACCGTTGCCGATGCGGAACGGATGCAGAACGTTGATCTCGCAATAGTAGTGGCTGAGGCGGTTAATGAACTCCTCTCTCTCCAGCCCAACGAGATAGCCCTCCTCCTCCAGATCCTGCATCAGGGCGTTGCCCTCTTTTTCGATGTAGGCGAAGTGGCAGAAGCGGGTATCGCCCTGGTAAATATCCATCTCACGAATATCACCCGCCCAGTCAAAGATATCCTGATAGATATGCTGATGAATGGCGCACAGATGTGGGAGGCCGCGCAGCAGCGGCCCCAGCCCCAGGGTTGCCGCTCGCAGTGCGGTAAATTCATACGCCGCCTGCGCCAGACGCTCCGCCTGGCGGATGCCCAGCCGGTTACGCATGACATTCAGGCCGGGATAGAGATAGGGATCGCGATCGTTGCCGTATTTATCGCTCATACTGCCTCCTGAGCTCCTCAAGACGCAGTTCTGCCTCGTCGGCATTGAGCGTGACTAAGGGACTATCGACGCCTTCAAGACGGCGACTGGCCTGAAAATTCGCGTTTCGCTGTTGTTCCCAAAGACGGGATTTTTGCTTATCAGTGAGTTTTTTCACCCTTTTCCTCCCTGCTTGTGCCCGTGTTGCCACAAGTATAAGCAGCAAACTGCGGTTTCGCAGGGAGGTAAAGGCAACGCGGGCAAAACCTGCCCGCGCCATTACGGATTAAGGCAGGACTTTCGCAGAGAGGATAACTATCGGTTTTGACGGCACATTCTGGTAAGGGCCGACGTCGTGCGTCTGCACCTGAGAAATTTTATCGGCTACATCCATGCCTTTCACAATTTTACCAAATACCGCATAGCCAAAGTCACGCTGGCCGTGGTCAAGGAAGGCGTTGTCCGCCACGTTGAGGAAAAACTGGCTGGTTGCGCTGTCTTTATCGGCGGTACGCGCCATAGAGATGGTGCCGCGGGTGTTACGCAGGCCGTTATCCGCTTCGTTCTTGATTGGCGGGTTTGGCTGCTTCTGCTGCATCTGATCGTTGAAGCCGCCGCCCTGCACCATAAAGCCCGGGATCACACGGTGGAACGTAGTGCCGTTATAAAAACCGCTGTTGACATAATCGAGGAAGTTTTTCACAGAAACGGGAGCTTTCTGACTGTTCAGTTCCAGCTCAATGTTGCCGGCAGAGGTGGTCAACAGAACGTGCGGGTCTCCTTTCGCTGCCAGCGCAGCAGGAGAGAGGGCTGAAAGAGCGAATACAGCCGCGACAGCCGCCAGAGTTGATTTGAGCATGAGAATTCCTTAACAAAGCGCAGTAAAGAAAGCGAATGGCTTGATTCTAAAGAGCAGTATGAATCCAGGCCAGCCCTTTACCTAATTTTACCTATTTGAAACAGATGTAACCGCCCGGCAAAGTCGTGCCAGCACCATTAACGTGATTAATATCACTATTTATAATGCAATGAATGATTAATTTGACCTAAAAGATTTAATTAGATCACATTCACGATTAAAATCTGGCCGCTCGCAGCGCAGCCAATGCGCTTTACACTTCTCTTCACAGGCCAGTCATGACTAACAGCAATCGTATCAAGCTCACATGGATCAGCTTCTTCTCCTACGCCCTCACCGGTGCGTTGGTAATTGTCACCGGGATGGTGATGGGAAATATCGCAGACTATTTCAACCTGCCCGTTTCCAGCATGAGTAACACCTTCACCTTTCTTAACGCCGGGATCCTGATCTCCATTTTTCTCAATGCCTGGCTGATGGAAATCGTCCCACTGAAAACCCAGCTGCGTTTTGGCTTTGTGCTGATGGTGCTTGCCGTGGCGGGTCTGATGCTCAGCCATAGCATCGCATTGTTCTCCGCCGCCATGTTTGTGCTGGGTCTGGTCAGCGGCATCACCATGTCGATTGGTACCTTCCTCATTACCCACATGTATGAAGGCCGTCAGCGCGGCGCGCGACTGCTCTTCACCGACTCCTTCTTCAGCATGGCAGGGATGATCTTCCCGATTGTGGCCGCCGCGCTGCTGGCCCGCAGCATTGAGTGGTACTGGGTTTACGCCTGCATTGGTCTGGTCTACGTGGCGATCTTTATTCTGACCTTCGGCTGTGACTTCCCGGTCCTGGGCAAAAAAGCGCAGACCACCAGCGAGCCGGTGGTGAAAGAAAAATGGGGGATTGGTGTCCTGTTCCTCTCCATCGCCGCCCTCTGCTACATCCTGGGTCAACTGGGCTTTATCTCTTGGGTGCCGGAGTATGCCAAAGGTCTGGGGATGAGCCTGAACGATGCCGGTAAGCTGGTGAGTGACTTCTGGATGTCCTACATGTTCGGCATGTGGGCGTTCAGCTTTATCCTGCGCTTCTTCGATCTGCAGCGGATCCTCACCGTGCTGGCGGGCGCCGCCACCGTGCTGATGTACCTGTTTATCAACGGCTCTCCGGAGCAGATGCCGTGGTTTATCCTGACGCTCGGCTTCTTCTCCAGCGCCATTTACACCTCGATCATCACTCTGGGCTCCCTGCAGACCAAAGTGGCTTCGCCGAAGCTGGTTAACTTCGTGCTGACCTGCGGCACCATCGGCACCATGCTGACCTTCGTGGTAACCGGCCCGATTGTGGCGCACAGCGGCCCGCTGGCAGCGTTACACACCGCCAATGGTCTTTATGCCGTGGTATTTGTAATGTGCCTGGTGCTGGGCTTCGTCACCCGCCACCGCCAGCATAACGCGGCGGCAGCGACGCACTAATCCTTATGCCCCTTTGCGCTCAGTAAAGGGGCTGTTTTTGGTAAAGCATACCTCTTCCCCACCGCTGTCCATCTGAACCCATGTCTGGGCTAACTGCGTGGCGGCAATGACCCTGCCCTGACGAATCGACCAGCGCACAGGCACCTGACAACGCACCGCCTCAAAGCCACTTTCCGCGGGCAGAATCACCAGATTCGCCGGATTCCCCGTCTCAATACCGTAATCGCTCAGCCCAAACGTTCTGGCGCTGTTATAGGTGATCAAGTTAAGTCCGCTATCAATTTGCTGATACCCCATCATCTGACAGACATGCAGCCCCATATGCAGCACCTGCAACATATTGCCGGTGCCCAGCGGATACCACGGATCAAACACGTCGTCATGGCCGAAGCAGACGTTGACGCCCGCCTCAAACAGCTCCTTCACGCGGGTAATGCCGCGCCGCTTCGGATAATCATCAAAGCGCCCCTGCAGATGGATATTCACCAGCGGATTGGCCACAAAGTTAATCCCGGAGAGCTTCAGCAGACGAAACAGCCGCGAAGTGTAAGCCCCGTTATAAGAGTGCATGGCGGTGGTATGGCTGGCAGTGACGCGCGGGCCGATCCCGGCCTCATACGCCAGCGTCGCCACCGTTTCGACAAACCGTGACTGTTCATCGTCGATCTCATCGCAGTGAATATCCAGCGGCCGGTCGTACTTCTTCGCCAGTTCAAAGGCGATATGCAGGGACTGGACGCCATACTCCCGGGTGAATTCGAAGTGCGGGATGGCGCCCACCACATCCGCCCCGAGCTTTAAGGCCTCTTCCAGCAGCGCCGCGCCATTCGGGTAAGAGAGAATCCCTTCCTGCGGGAAGGCCACAATCTGCAGCGTCACCCACGGGGCGACCTCCTGCTTCACCTCCAGCATCGCTTTCAGGGCGGTCAGCGTCGGGTCGGAGACATCCACATGGGTGCGCACAAACTGGATGCCGTTGGCGATCTGCCACTTCAGGGTTTTCCAGGCCCGGGCTTTGACATCCTCATGGCTGAGCAGCGCTTTGCGCTCTGCCCAACGCTCTATGCCTTCAAACAGCGTCCCGGACTGGTTCCAGTTCGGCTCACCTGCGGTCTGGGTGGTATCCAGGTGGATATGCGGTTCGATAAAAGGCGGGATGGCTAACCCTCCGCGGGCATTCAACACTTCATAGCTCTCACCCTGCTTTTCGCCCGTCGGGGTGATTTCGCCAAAACGACCGTTCTCAATAGCCAGTTGCCAAAAGCCTTCACGGCCCGGTAAACGGACGTTCTGAATAAGCCAAAGCGGTGCTGTAGACATCATATTCTCCCTAAGATGGGGGCTGAAATTCAGGAGTAGCTGAAATTAAAAATTAGCCTCCTGATTTGTACACATAATCATCGATTATGAAAAGCCTGCGATTTCCACGACTTATAAAAAACCTGACAAATCAGGCATCTACCCACTAAGGAGTAGTTGAAGGCGTATTTGATTTGCATCAATAAGCGCCGTTGCTGAATCGTTAAGGTAGGCAGTAATAGAAAAGAAATCGAGGCAAAAATGAGCAAAGTCAGACTCGCTATTATCGGTAACGGCATGGTCGGTCACCGCTTTATTGAGGATCTACTCGATAAAGCCGATGCCGCCCAGTTCGACATTACCGTGTTCTGTGAAGAACCCCGTAAGGCGTACGACCGCGTGCACCTCTCCTCCTATTTCTCTCACCACACCGCCGAGGAGCTCTCTCTGGTGCGCGAAGGTTTTTACGAGAAACATGGCGTGAAGGTGCTGGTGGGCGAGCGCGCTATCACCATCAACCGTCAGGAAAAAGTGATTCATTCCAGTGCGGGACGCACGGTTTTTTACGACAAGCTGATCATGGCGACTGGCTCCTATCCGTGGATCCCGCCGATCAAAGGCTCGGAAACCCAGGACTGCTTCGTCTATCGCACCATTGAAGATCTCAACGCCATCGAATCCTGCGCCCGTCGCAGTAAACGCGGCGCGGTGGTCGGCGGCGGCCTGCTCGGCCTCGAAGCCGCTGGCGCACTGAAGAACTTAGGCGTTGAAACCCACGTCATCGAATTTGCCCCGATGCTGATGGCAGAGCAGCTTGACCACATGGGTGGCGAGCAGCTCAAACGCAAAATTGAGAGCATGGGTGTGAAAGTTCACACCAGCAAAAATACCAAAGAGATCGTGCAGGAAGGCACCGAGGCGCGTAAAACCATGCGCTTTGCCGACGGCAGCGAGCTGGAAGTCGACTTTATCGTCTTCTCCACCGGTATTCGCCCGCGCGACAAGCTGGCCACCCAGTGCGGCCTGGCGGTTGCCCAGCGCGGCGGGATCATGATCAACTCTACCTGCCAGACCTCCGATCCGGATATCTACGCCATCGGCGAGTGCGCCAGCTGGGAAAACCACGTCTACGGTCTGGTCGCCCCTGGCTACAAAATGGCGCAGGTCGCCGTTGACCATATCCTCGGCAATGAAAACGCCTTCGAAGGCGCGGACATGAGCGCCAAGCTGAAACTGCTGGGCGTGGACGTAGGCGGTATCGGCGATGCGCATGGCCGTACGCCAAACTCCCGCAGCTACGTCTATCTCGACGAAAGCAAAGAGGTCTATAAACGTCTTATCGTCAGCGAAGATAACAAAACCCTGCTCGGCGCGGTGCTGGTGGGTGACACCAGCGATTTCGGCAACCTGCTGCAGCTGGTGCTGAACGCTATCGAACTGCCGGAGAACCCGGATGCGCTGATCCTGCCTGCTCATGCGGCCAGCGGCAAACCCTCTATCGGTGTCGATAAGCTGCCGGACAGCGCGCAGATCTGCTCCTGCTTCGATGTCACCAAAGGCATGCTGATTTCTGCCATCAACAAAGGCTGCCACACCGTGGCGGCGCTGAAAGCGGAAACCAAAGCCGGTACCGGCTGCGGCGGCTGTATCCCACTGGTGACCCAGGTGCTCAACGCCGAGCTGGCGAAACAGGGTATCGAAGTGAACAACAACCTGTGCGAGCACTTCGCTTACTCTCGCCAGGAGCTGTACCACCTGATCCGCGTGGAAGGCATCAAATCCTTCGACGAGCTGCTGCAAAAACATGGCCAGGGTTATGGCTGTGAAGTGTGTAAACCGACCGTCGGTTCTCTGCTGGCCTCCTGCTGGAATGAGTATGTGCTCAAACCACAGCACACGCCGCTGCAGGACACCAACGACAACTTCCTGGCGAACATCCAGAAAGATGGCACCTACTCGGTGATCCCACGCTCTGCCGGCGGCGAAATCACCCCGGAAGGGCTGGTGGCGGTCGGCCGCATCGCCCGCGAATTTAACCTCTACACCAAAATCACCGGCTCCCAGCGTATCGGCCTGTTCGGTGCGCAGAAAGATGACCTGCCGGAAATCTGGCGTCAGCTGATTGAAGCGGGCTTCGAAACCGGTCACGCCTATGCCAAAGCGCTGCGTATGGCGAAAACCTGCGTCGGCAGCACCTGGTGCCGTTACGGCGTGGGCGACAGCGTCGGCTTCGGCGTCGAGCTGGAAAACCGCTACAAAGGTATTCGTACCCCGCACAAAATGAAGTTCGGCGTCTCCGGCTGTACCCGTGAATGTGCCGAAGCGCAGGGTAAAGATGTGGGCATCATCGCCACTGAGAAAGGCTGGAACCTGTACGTCTGCGGTAACGGCGGGATGAAACCACGCCATGCAGATCTGCTGGCGGCGGATATCGACCGTGAAACGCTGATCAAATACCTCGACCGCTTCATGATGTTCTACATCCGTACCGCGGACAAACTGACCCGTACCGCGCCGTGGCTGGATAACCTGGAAGGCGGCATCGACTACCTGAAGTCCGTCATCATCGACGACAAGCTCGGCCTGAACGCGACGCTGGAAGAAGAGATGGCTCGCCTTCGCGACGCCGTGATTTGCGAATGGACAGAAACCGTCAACACCCCGTCGGCGCAGGTTCGCTTCAAACACTTTATCAACAGCAACCAGCGCGATCCGAGCGTGCAGGTCGTGCCTGAGCGCGAGCAGCATCGCCCGGCAACGCCGTATGAACGTATTCCGGTGATGCTGGTGGAGGAAAACGTATGAGCCAGTGGGTAAACATCTGCAACATCGACGAGATCCTGCCTGCCACCGGCGTATGCGCGCTGTTAGGTCATGAGCAGGTTGCCATTTTCCGTCCGCGCCACGACGAACAGGTTTTTGCCATCAGCAATATCGACCCGTTCTTTGAGGCCAGCGTGCTTTCCCGTGGGATTATCGCTGAGCATCAGGGGGAGCTGTGGGTTGCCAGCCCGCTGAAAAAGCAGCGCTTCCGCCTGAGCGACGGCCACTGTATGGAAGACGAAACCCGCTCCGTTAAACACTATGACGTTCGCGTGAAGGACGGCAAGGTGCAGCTGAGAGGCTGATTGAAACGGGGGCGCAATGCCCCCGCTATTTGTTTTGATTTTGATGTTGTAGGCCCGGCAAGCGCTGCGCCGCCGGGCAGTTGCCGGGTGGCGGAGCAGGCTCCTTATCCGGCCTACAACGTATTTATTCTTTCTTTCATTACTATTCTGGATAATCAAATGTTTACAGACACCATCAATAAGTGTGCGGCTAACGCTGCCCGGATTGCACGCCTCAGTAAAAACAGTCCTCTCGGCTTCTGGATCAGCTCCGCCATGGCGGGCGCCTATGTCGGCCTGGGGATCATTTTAATTTTCACTCTTGGTAACCTCGTCGACCCGTCTGTGCGTCCGCTGGTGATGGGCGCCACCTTCGGGATCGCTTTAACCCTGGTCATCATCGCCGGTTCTGAACTGTTCACCGGTCACACCATGTTCCTGACGCTGGGTGTCAAAGCGGGCACCATCACTCAGGGCCAGATGTGGGGCATTCTGCCGCAGACCTGGCTCGGTAACCTGGTGGGCTCGGTGTTTGTCGCGCTGCTGTATAGCTGGGGCGGCGGAAGCCTGTTGCCGGTCGATACCAGCCTCGTGCACACCGTCGCGCTGGCAAAAACTACCGCCCCGGCGATGGTGCTCTTCTTTAAAGGCGCGCTCTGTAACTGGCTGGTTTGCCTGGCTATCTGGATGGCAATCCGTACTGACGGCGCCGCGAAGTTCATCGCTATCTGGTGGTGTCTGCTGGCCTTTATCGCCTCTGGCTACGAACACTCCATCGCCAACATGACGCTGTTTGCCCTCTCCTGGTTCGGTCACCACAGCGAAGCGTATACCCTGTCAGGTATCGGCCATAACCTGTTGTGGGTAACGCTTGGCAATACCCTTTCCGGGGTTGTATTTATGGGTTGGGGTTACTGGTATGCTACCCCTAAAGCGGAGCGTCCGACTCCTGCAACCATCGCAACCGTTCAGGCGAAAGCCAACCAGTAAGAGGTAATGTCGTGGATCACCTGCCAATATTCTGTCAATTACGCAATCGTGACTGCCTGCTCGTAGGTGGTGGCGATGTGGCTGAACGCAAAGCCCGCCTGCTGTTAGACGCAGGTGCCCGACTTACCGTCAACGCCCTCGACTTCGCCCCGCAATTCACCGTGTGGGCGCAGGAAGGGATGCTCACCCTCGTTGAGGGTGAGTTCAACGAAACGCTGCTCGATACTTGCTGGCTGACCATCGCCGCCACCGACGACGATGCGGTTAACCAGCGCGTTAGCGATGCCTGTGAAGCACGGCGGATCTTCTGCAACGTGGTGGATGCGCCGAAAGAGGCGAGCTTTATCATGCCGTCGATTATCGACCGCTCGCCGTTGATGGTCGCTGTCTCCTCCGGTGGCACCTCGCCGGTACTGGCGCGCCTGCTGCGTGAAAAGCTGGAAGCCATTCTGCCGCAGCATTTAGGCCAGGTGGCCCAGTATGCGGGGCAGCTGCGAAGCCGTGTGAAAAAGCAGTTTGCCACCGTGGGCGAACGCCGTCGTTTCTGGGAAAAATTCTTTGTGAACGACCGGCTGGCGCAGTCGCTGGCGAATCAGGATCAAAAGGCCGTGGATGAAACCACCGAGCAACTGATCAATGCCCCGCTCGATCACCGGGGCGAAGTGGTGCTGGTGGGTGCCGGTCCGGGTGATGCCGGCCTGTTAACCCTGAAAGGGCTACAGCAGATCCAGCAGGCGGATATCGTGGTCTATGACCGCCTGGTCTCTGACGACATTATGAACCTGGTGCGCCGGGATGCCGACCGGGTGTTTGTCGGCAAGCGCGCAGGTTATCACTGCGTTCCGCAGGAAGAGATTAACCAGATCCTGCTGCGTGAAGCCCAGAAGGGTAAACGCGTGGTGCGGCTGAAAGGCGGCGATCCGTTTATCTTCGGGCGCGGCGGCGAGGAGCTGGAGACGCTATGCGAAGCGGGCATTCCCTTCTCGGTGGTGCCGGGCATTACCGCAGCCTCCGGTTGCTCCGCCTATTCCGGCATTCCGCTGACCCATCGCGATTACGCCCAGAGCGTACGTCTGGTTACCGGCCATCTGAAAACCGGCAGCGAGCTGGACTGGCATAACCTGGCCGCAGAAAAACAGACTCTGGTCTTCTATATGGGGCTGAACCAGGCGGCGACGATACAGGCGAAACTGCTTGAACATGGCATGGATGCAGAAATGCCGGTTGCGCTGGTAGAGAACGGCACATCGATTAAACAGCGCGTGGTCAGCGGCGTGTTAACCCAGTTGGGCGAGCTGGCGCAGCAGGTTGAAAGCCCGGCGCTGATCGTGGTGGGTCGCGTGGTGGCGCTGCGTGACAAACTCAACTGGTTTTCAAACCATTAAGCTAGGCTGAACATATTCCCCGCTAAATGAGTAGTCCTGTAATGGACTACTCCTCTCCTGACGCTGCCGATAACATACCTTCCGCGAAAGCACATTTTCTATATATTCCCTCACGTTACAGACAAGGAAGCGTTATGTTTAAACTGGCAAAGATTGCCCTGGTTGCAGGCATCTTAACAACCCTGACGGCGTGCACTGGCCACGTGCAAAACACCAAAAATAACTGCAGCTACGATTACCTGCTCCACCCGGCGATCTCCATCTCTAAGATCATCGGTGGCTGCGGCCCGGCAGCGAATCAGTAACCGTTTCGCAGGCAATAAAAAAACCGGGAAATTCCCGGTTTTTTTATATCCCGTAGGCCGGGTAAGGCGAAGCCGCCACCCGGCAAACAAGCTTAAGGCTTCGCCACAAACCCAATCGCTTCGTAGACCGCTTTCAGGGTTTCTGAGGCGCGTGCGCTGGCCTTCTCGGCGCCCTCTTTCATCACCTTCTGCAGGTAAGCTTCGTCATTGCGGAACTGGTGATAGCGCGCCTGCAGCTCGGTGAGCATGCCGGAAACCGCTTCAGCCACTTCACCTTTCAGATGGCCATACATCTTACCTTCGAAGTGCTGCTCCAGCTCCGGAATGGTACGGCCCGTCACGCCAGAGAGAATATCCAGTAGGTTAGAGACGCCCGCTTTGTTCTGCACGTCGTAACGCACCACAGGCGGCTCGTCCGAATCGGTCACCGCACGCTTGAGCTTTTTCACCACCGCTTTCGGATCTTCCAGCAGGCCGATAACGTTGTTGCGGTTATCGTCCGACTTGGACATCTTTTTGGTCGGCTCCAGCAGGGACATCACGCGGGCGCCGGACTTCGGAATAAACGGCTCCGGCACTTTGAAGACATCACCATACAGCGCGTTAAAGCGCTGGGCGATATCGCGGCTCAGCTCCAGATGCTGCTTCTGATCTTCACCCACCGGCACCTGGTTGGTCTGGTAGAGCAGAATGTCAGCGGCCATCAGCACCGGGTAATCAAACAGACCGGCGTTGATGTTTTCCGAATAGCGGGCCGATTTGTCCTTGAACTGGGTCATGCGGCTCAGTTCGCCAAAGTAGGTGTAGCAGTTCAGCGCCCAGCCCAGCTGCGCATGCTCCGGCACGTGAGACTGAACGAAAATGGTGCTTTTCTCCGGGTCGATACCACAGGCCAGATAGAGCGCAAGCGTATCCAGCGTGGCCTTACGCAGTTTCTCAGGATCCTGACGCGCGGTGATAGCGTGCAAATCCACGATGCAATAAATGCAGTGGTAATCATCCTGCATGCCAACCCACTGACGCAGCGCACCCATATAGTTGCCAATGGTCAGTTCACCTGAGGGCTGTGCGCCACTAAATACGATGGGCTTAGTCATTTTTCAATTCCTGATTTTCACTGTGCGAAAGCCCGAGAACGGGCAACAAATCTTTGAAGTGGTCGAAGACAAAATCCGGCTCACTCAGCGTAATGGATTCACCGTAGTTATAGCCATAAGTCAGGCCAACGGACGGGCAGCCTGCGGCCCTGGCAGCCAGAATATCATTGCGCGAATCACCCACAAAGAGCAGCGCTTCAGGCGGTAAGGATAATTTTCCTGCCACCAGCAGTAGCGGTTCGGGATGCGGCTTCTTGTTCTGCACATCGTCGCCGCCGACAATAACCGAGAAATAGTGAGCGATATCGAGCGCTTCCAGCAGCGGGGCGACGAACGCCGTCGGCTTGTTGGTCACCAGCCCTAGCGGCAGACCCTGAGCATGCAGCGCGCTCAGCGTAGCGGCCACATCCGGGAACAGGAAGCTACCCTCTTCCACCGTCTCTTCATAAAAACGGTTAAACAGCTTACGCAGGATACGCACCTGCTCTTCCTGAGGGATGTCTGCATGATCGACACCCGGCTTGCCCTGCGCCGCACGTTGAACAGCACGCTCCTGGCGCGCCCAGGTCAGCGCGCGCTCCATCAGCACGTCAGCCCCGTTACCGATCCACGTCACCACACGTTCTTCGCCCGCCACCGGCAGCTCCAGCGCGTACAGCGCCTGATCGACCGCCGCGGTTAAACCCGGTGCGCTGTCCACCAGCGTACCGTCGAGGTCAAATGCAACACCCCGAATTGCCTGCAAATTATCCATGACTTACCTTCGCCAGTTCACTGCGCATTTCATCAATGACTTTTTTGTAGTCCGGCTGATCGAAAATAGCCGAACCCGCGACAAACATATCTGCCCCCGCCGCCGCGATTTCGCCGATGTTGCTGACCTTCACGCCGCCATCCACTTCGAGGCGGATATCAAAGCCAGACTCGTCGATACGGCGACGTACTTCCCGCAGTTTATCCAGCGTATGCGGAATGAAAGACTGCCCGCCAAAGCCCGGGTTAACGGACATCAGCAGGATCACGTCCAGCTTGTCCATGACGTAATCCAGGTAGCTCAGCGGCGTGGCCGGATTGAAGACCAGGCCCGCCTTACAGCCGTGCTCTTTGATCAGCTGTAGCGTACGGTCAACGTGTTCGGAGGCTTCAGGATGGAAGGTGATGATGCTGGCACCCGCGGCGGCAAAATCTGGCACGATGCGATCGACCGGTTTTACCATCAGGTGCACGTCAATCGGTGCGGTCACGCCATAATTGCGCAGCGCCTTCAGGACCATCGGGCCGATGGTCAGGTTAGGCACGTAGTGGTTATCCATAACGTCGAAATGAACGACATCCGCACCGGCAGCCAGTGCTTTCGCGGTATCTTCGCCCAGCCGGGCAAAATCAGCCGAAAGAATTGAGGGTGCAATCAAATACTGTTTCATCCGCATCTCCTTGAACTTTGTTTAACGGCGGGCGAAACGGCTCAGGGCAGATAGAGTGCCAGCAGTTCGTCCACCTTTTTACGTGTGCCGCCGTTGCTGCTGATGCTGCGCCGGACTTTGACCTGAAAATGCTCCGCGGCCTTGTACCATTCGCGCGTATCGGGCGTATCGTGATTCGAAATTAACACCGGGATACTTTTGCTGACCAGCTTTTCCGCCATCCCCGCCAGATGCGCCTGCTCGGCAGGGCTAAAGCTGTTGGTGTGATAAGCGGTAAAGTTCGCCGTAGCAGACAGCGGTGCGTACGGGGGGTCACAGTAAACCACCGAATTGACGTCAGCAAGGTTCATACACTCTTCATACGAGAGGCAATAAAACTCTGCATTCTGCGCTTTTTCAGCAAAGTGATACAGCTCGGCCTGAGGGAAATAGGGACGCTTGTAGCGGCCAAACGGCACATTGAATTCACCACGCAGATTATACCGGCACAGGCCGTTGTAACCGTGGCGATTAAGATAGAGGAACAGCAGCGCACGGCGGAACTTATCCTGGCACTGATTAAACTCAGCGCGGTGCTGATAGTAAACGTCCGGGGTGTTGTTCTCTGGCGTAAACAGCTTGCGCGCCTCATCGACGTACTCATCGGTACGCTCTTTTACGATGTTGTAAAGACTGATCAGGTCGCTGTTGATATCCGCAAGGATATAGCGGGAGTAGTTGGTATTGAGAAATACCGAGCCCGCACCAACAAAGGGTTCGACAAGACACTCGCCGTCTGGCAGGTGTTTTTGAATATCATCGAGCAGGGGGTATTTCCCCCCTGCCCATTTCAAAAAAGCGCGATTTTTTTTCATGCTGACTAACTGATTACACCTTCTCCGGCTGTGGAGAAAGCTCCGACAGCATCCTGCGCTTCACAGATTACTTCAAATCGGACTGAACCTGACGGATCGGCTTCGCCCACGGATTTTTCGCCTGAACGTCGGCTGGCAGTGTGGCAACCGCGCGTTTTGCTTCGTCTTTCGATGAGTACACACCGCTTACCAGCACATACCATGGCTGACCGTTACGGGTGGTCTCATAGACAACAAAGTTTTTCAGGTTCGATTTTTTCGCCCAGCCGTTGAGGTTGTCATAGCTGGAAGAGCTGCTCAGCTGCAACGTGTAGTTGGTGGACGGCGCAGACTTCAGTGAACTCACGTTCCCTGTCGATTTACCGGTGCTGGCAGAAGCCGCCGGGGCGCTCGCCGCTGGCGTCGATGCTGTTGCGGTCGGCGCTGGCGTTGCTTTCGGTGCCGTCGCGGTTGTCGCAGGCGCTTTCGCCGGGGCGCTGGTTGCCGTCTCAGTGTGCTTCGGCTGCGCGGCTGCTTTAGGCGCTTCTGCTTTCGCAACAGGCTGCGGCTTCGCTTCACGCTTCGGCTCAATTACCGCCTGCTTACGCTCCTGATGCTGCGCAGGTTTAGTCTGACGTGGCGCAGATTCTGCCGCCGCCGTCTGCTGTTGCCCGGTAGCACCACGGATTGGCGCTACGGTCGCAGGCTCGGTCGGCAGGGTGGAGTTCACCACTACATTGTTAACCTGCTGCTCGCTCTGCGGCTGCGTCAGGGCGTTATTCAGATTGCCCTGAACCTCAACGCGCTGCTGGCCTTCAGGAGTAGCCGGAGACTGGCCCTGAGTCGGCGTGGAGGCAACAGGCGGCAGAGAGATCTCCTGCTGCGTATTCTCTGCGGAGGTAGCGCCTGGCGCTGGCTGCGAGCCATTTGCCTGGTCGGCAGCGCTGCCGGAAAGATCGATACTCTTCTCGCCGGAAGCAGTTTGTTCAGCAGGCGAGGTGGACGGGGCTTTCAGTGCGGAGCCGACGCCGATAATCAGCAGCAGCAGGACCAGCACCCCCAGGCCCATCATAATATACTGGCGGGAAGCGGGTTTCGCCGCAGCGGCCTTACGCTTGCGCGGGCGACGCTGTACGGGCGCTTCGTCCATTGAATCATCTTCGGACTCATAATCCTCTTCTTCACGCTCCTCGCGGGCGGCGCGGCCACGCGAAGGACGAGGATCGTCATTGTCCAGATCGACCTCATCAAAGTTGATTTGCGGCTCGTTATCGCGTTCTGAAGATTGGCGAGTACGACCAGTACGACGATCGCTGGGATCGGGTTTCAGCTCGTCTTCTGGTTTGAATTCATCCATTTAACACCCCACTAAAAGGCTTATGCCTACGACTTTGCACATCACCTGAAGCAAAATGGCTACGTATTACCGCAG
Organism: Leclercia sp. UBA5076; assembly: GCF_002416465.1. Classification (NCBI taxonomy): domain Bacteria; kingdom Pseudomonadati; phylum Pseudomonadota; class Gammaproteobacteria; order Enterobacterales; family Enterobacteriaceae; genus Leclercia; species Leclercia sp. UBA5076. The sequence continues at coordinate 148,039 of NZ_DIAO01000016.1, read as the reverse complement.
CCGGACCTTTCTAATAGTTACGCTTGCTGGCAATCAGCAATAGCGCCAAGAACGACATCGTGCGGCACACCGCCACGAACTTCACTCTTTCCGATTGCAAGCGGGAGTACCAGACGCATCTCGCCTGCTAATACTTTTTTATCACGCATCATGTGCGGCAAGTAGGCCTGCGCTGACATTTCGCGCGGTCCCGTCACCGGTAACCCGGCACGCTCAAGCAACGTGATAATGCGTTGTGTATCCGCCTTGCTGAACTGACCCAGACGCTCCGAGGTGCGAGCGGCCATCACCATCCCTGCCGCCACGGCCTCGCCATGCAGCCAGTTACCGTAGCCCATTTCGGCTTCGATAGCATGGCCATAGGTGTGCCCCAGATTCAGTAAAGCACGTAAGCCTGTTTCGCGCTCGTCTGCGGCAACCACTTCTGCTTTCAGCTCACAACAACGGCGAATACAGTACGCCATCGCCTGACCATCCAGGCGCAATAAGGCGTCCATATTCTCTTCAAGCCAGCTAAAGAACTCGCCATCCAGAATAATGCCGTACTTGATCACTTCCGCCAGGCCAGATGCCAGCTCGCGCTTCGGCAGCGTTTGCAGGCAGTCGAGATCCACCACCACCGACGCGGGCTGATAGAACGCGCCAATCATGTTTTTGCCAAGCGGATGGTTTACGGCGGTTTTGCCGCCAACAGAAGAGTCAACCTGCGACAACAGCGTGGTCGGGATCTGAATAAAACGGACGCCACGCTGATAGCTTGCTGCCGCAAACCCGGTCAGATCGCCAACAACACCGCCGCCTAATGCCAGCAGTGTTGTGTCGCGACCGTGCGGTTTTTGCAGTAATGCGGTGAAGACGGTATCAAGTACCGTCAGGCTTTTATACTGCTCGCCATCAGGCAGAATCACACTGTCGACCTTCACGCCAGCCTGTTCAAGCAGCTGACGTACGCGGTCGAGATAAAGCGGAGCCAGCGTCTCATTGGTGACCAGCATTGCCTGATCACCCGCTTTCAGTGGTAAGAAGGAAGCTGGGTCGTTAAACAAACCAGCCGCGATAGTGATAGGGTAACTCCGTTCACCGAGAGTGACTGTAATCCTCTCCATAGCGCGACATCCACCTTAAATACTTTTTACCCGAAGGCGAGTATATATAAAGCCAGAATCAGTTGCTTTCCAGCATATGAATAATCTGGTTTGCGACCACTTTAGCGCTCTGATCGTCTGTGCGAATGGTGACGTCAGCAATCTCTTCGTACAGGGGATTGCGTTCATCTGCCAGCGCTTCCAGAACTTCACGTGGAGGCGTCTCAACCTGCAGCAACGGGCGTTTTTTATCACGCTGCGTACGCGCCAGTTGTTTTTCGATGGTCGTTTCGAGATAGACCACGACACCGCGGGCGGAGAGACGGTTGCGAGTTTCGCGAGATTTTACAGAGCCGCCGCCAGTAGCCAGCACAATGCCCTGTTTTTCCGTAAGTTCATTGATGACTTTTTCTTCTCGGTCACGGAAACCCTCTTCGCCTTCTACATCGAAGACCCAGCCCACATCAGCTCCGGTTCGTTTCTCAATCTCTTGATCAGAATCGTAAAATTCCATATTGAGTTGTTGAGCTAACTGGCGCCCAATAGTGCTTTTGCCGGCACCCATAGGCCCAACCAGAAAGATATTGCGTTTCTCTGCCATTTTTTCGGTACTACTAAGACTATTCGTTAATGGTAAACCCGCTTCGCCGATACCTGGCGTAACAGGACATGAACTGAAACCTCATATGCGATAGAGCGAGAGTCAGACTAAAAATTATCTCAATACTCCAGCTTGTTTGGCAACAGAATAAATCACCCTGCCTGCCGCTTAAGTTGTTAAGGTGTGAGATTGAGTAGGCTGATTCTCAAATCGGTACTCCTTGTATGCTAATTAATGCCCCACGTCAAACATCTGCAACAAACAGAATGCAAAATCAGGTGGGGCGTTACCGCTTATCAGGGTGTCGCAACCAGACGAGGGGTAATAAAAACCACTAATTCCCGGCGCTCGTTGTCTTTACCCTGATGGCGAAAAAACTGCCCCAGGATGGGGATACGGCTCAAGCCTGGCACATTTTCACTCCCGCTTTTATGTCTCTGAGAAAAAATTCCACCTAAGGCCAGCGTTTCACCACTTTTGACCTCTACCTGGGTTTCGATCTCCTGCTTGTCTATCGTCATGGTTTCACTGTCGGCCTGCTTCAGCACCTGGCCCGGGCTGTTCTCGCTGATGCGCAGCTTCAGGCGTACACGTCCATTGGCCAGCACCACCGGGGTCACCTCCATGCCCAGTACCGCCTCTTTAAATTCCACCGACGTCGCGCCGCTCTCTCCGCTGGAGACCTGATAGGGAATTTCACTCCCCTGTTTAATGCTGGCAGGCTGCATGTGCGACGCCAGCAGACGCGGGCTGGCGATAATATCCACCTGCTGTTTTTGTTCCAGGGCGGAGAGCTCAATGTCCAGCAACCGGCCATTAATCCGGCCGATAGTGAAACCCACCTGCGTCGTGGCGTTGGTCACCGCAAGATCGCTGTTGAGTATCGTCAGCTCTCCGGGCTTACCGGGCTGCTGCGCCTGCGCCAGACTCCACTTTACGCCCAGCTCCCGCAGGCTTTTTTCACTCATGCTGACAATGTGTGCCGCCAACTCGACCTGGGCTACCGGCAGATCCATCTGCCCCACCCAGTGCTGTAACGCATCCAGCGCAGCCCGGCTGTCGCGCACCAGCAGACGGTTGGTGCGTTTGTCCACCGCAAGGCTGCCTTTTGGGCTGAGGAGCTTTTCGGCAGCCTGCCTGAGATCGCCCGCATCCGCATAGGAGAGAGAAAAACTGCGCGCCTCCAGCGGCACACTGAGCTGACGCTTAGCGCGCTCCGCCTCTTTTCTGGCCTGCTGCTGTTGTTGCCAGGCGGCGCTGTGGATATAAAAGATGCCCTCCTGCTGGCGCATCACCAGCCCGGCGCTGGTCACCACCGTCTGTATCGCCTGTAACCAGGGAACCTTTTGCAGACGCAGAGAGACATTGCCGCTCACGTCCGGTGCGATAATCATATTGCGGTTCTCCTGCTCCGCCAGGGCCTGCAGAAGCTGGGCGACCGGCACATCATCCACGACCAGATTCACGGCCAACGGTTCCGCTGCCAGCGTCTGGCCGCCGATCAGCAGCAATGCCACCATCCCTCTTTTCATCCTGTTTCGTTCCTTGTCGTTGCCATCGCCATAACGGCGGTTCACACGCCTCAGACGTGTCGATGACCAACTCCTTTTCATCCAGCACCCTTACCCGCCAGCCCTGAGGCAACGTGTCGCCGCGACGCACCCGCAACCAGCGGGACTTTTCATCCCTGACGATGCCCACCGGCACCGCGCCGGATACCAGCCCGGCATAATGCCACTGGCTCAGGGCTGCATCGGGGCAGCGTGACACCGGAGCCTGAAACGGATCGCGCATGCCGAGAAGAAGCGGCAGCAGAAGCAGTACGCCACCGCTAACCCGCATTCTGGCGCTCCAGGTGCAGGGTGAGGCGCAGCTTTTGCTGTTCTGGCTGGAGCGTAAAACGCGCCACCGCCACGTCGCGTTGGGCGAGAGTGGCAAACAGCCCGGGGATCTGCCCCCAGACCGCCTCGACCACCAGTTCGCCTCCAGCACTGACGGGTTGCCAGCGCACCATGCGTAGCTCACCGGTATCGAACTCCAGCGGCGAAAAGGGCCGTGACGCCACGGACGATGGCGCCTCCTCAACGGGCGAGAGCTTACGCACCGCGGTCCATAAGCGGCCGTTGATCGCCGCGTCACGCGCGTGCTGAGCCTGATGCGTGGCAAGCTGTTGCTGCTGCATGCCTAGCTGCCCCCCGATCACGCAGAGCAGCATCAACCCTGAGCTGAGACCCCAGCACAGCCAGCGCCAGCGCGGGGACAACGCGTACCAGATGTCAGGAGGGATCCGCATCAGCCTGCTCCTTGCGGGTCAGCGCCCAGCTAAATTGCCAGCGCCCCTGCGCGTCCTGGCGCATCTCGCCGGGCGCGGTGGGGGTAAACCCCGGCAGCTGGCGTAGCGCTCTCTCCAGCGCCGCAAGCGCCGGTAACGTGGCGGCGTAGCCACTCAGGGAGAGGGTAGAGTGCTGGAAACGGAGCTGCGCCAGCCATGCCTGCTCCGGCAGGGCGCGGGCCAGGGCGATGAGGATCGTCTGCCATGCCTCCGTCTGCGCTTTTTTTTGCGCCCAGCGCTGCTGTTGCTGGCGCTGAACAATACGCGCCGTCCACTGCGTTTGCCGCTGCGCCAGCGCCTGCCTCAGCGCCACATCGCTGGCCTGTCGCTGCGCGAAAACCTGCGCTTGCAGCGGGGCGTCGGCCCGCCGGGCGGTCCAGAGCCCCAGCGTTACCAGCAGCGAGCCGGTGAACAGCAAGCCCCAGAAGCGCAGGCAGTGGCGTTTTTGTTGCTGACGCCACGGCAGCAGATTGGCCGCGCTCATCGCGCATAGCCTCCCGTCGCCAGCGCTAACGCCAGTGCGACGCTAAAATCCGCGCCATTTTCAGGCAGCGGCGGTTGCCGGTGGGACAACACGTTCCAGGGGTCGAAACTGCGCATATCGCAGCAGGCGATCTCCTCAACCCTTAGCGCCAGCAGGGCTGCAAGGCTTTCAACATCGGGCGCCTCCGCCAGCCCACGCCTGCCCCACTGGTGACGCATCGCCCATAGCCATTGATCCCGATCGCGCCAGGCAACGCACTGGGCAGGCGCGTCTACAAAAGGCAGAAAATGGGCCAGCGCCCCGGCATCGGGTGTGATCGCGGTCAGCCGCAGACGCAACACCCGGGCCAGCTCCAGCAGCGTGGCGATCTCTTTATTTTGTGCCGCGGTAACCTGATACCCCTGGCTGAACGTATCTTCCGCATAATCAAAACGCAGGGCATCGGGTGCCATCTCCAGCTCGCGGCTCAAGGCCGCGCCAATCCAGGCCGTCTCTTCGCTGTCGCGCAGGGTTATCGCCGGGCGCGGAAAGGTGCGTTGCAGGGTGCGGGCGGCCGGAAAGGCGAGAAGTACCTGATGCTGGTAAGGCAGCCACTGTCGCCACTCGCGCAGCGCTGCAGCCAGTTGTTCGGGCTGAAGAATTTGCCCGTCGCGGATAACACCCTCCGCGAGGGGGAGCTGCCACCAGCGGCGCAGCCCCCAGCCCGACTTTCTGCGTACCAGCGCGACGGCCAGCACCTTATCCTGTTGAATATGAACGCCTGTTCGCCATGTTTTAAATACCATGTTTCACGATCTCCTTATCGTCCGGGGGGATAACGGCTATATCAATGCTACAGGCTTGCCTTTATACTACCGCGCGATTGTTTAGAAACTGCCCAGTTCAAACTAAATGGGAAATCTCCAGTGAAGTTCGTAAAGTATTTATTGATCCTTGCAGTCTGTTGCATTCTGCTTGGAGCAGGCTCGATTTTTGGTTTGTACAAATATATTGAGCCGCAACTACCTGATGTCGCTACGCTTCGTGACGTACGCCTTCAGATCCCGATGCAGGTTTATAGCGCCGATGGCGAGCTGATTGCCCAGTACGGCGAAAAGCGGCGTATCCCGCTGACGCTGAATCAAATTCCGCCAGAAATGGTGAAAGCCTTTATTGCCACAGAAGATAGCCGCTTTTATGAGCACCACGGCGTCGACCCGGTGGGGATTTTCCGTGCCGCAAGCGTGGCGCTCTTCTCCGGCCATGCTTCGCAGGGGGCGAGTACCATCACCCAGCAGCTGGCGCGTAACTTCTTCCTGAGCCCTGAAAAAACGCTGATGCGTAAGATTAAGGAAGTCTTCCTGGCGATCCGCATTGAGCAGCTGCTGAATAAAGATGAGATCCTTGAGCTTTACCTCAACAAGATCTATCTCGGCTACCGTGCCTATGGCGTGGGCGCGGCGGCGCAGGTCTATTTCGGTAAATCCATCGAACAGCTGACCCTGAGTGAAATGGCGACCATCGCCGGTTTGCCGAAGGCGCCTTCTACCTTCAACCCGCTCTACTCGCTGGATCGCGCGACAGCACGTCGCAATGTGGTGCTGTCGCGTATGCTGAGCGAGGGCTATATCAGCCAGACGCAGTACGATCAGGCGCGCAGTGAGGTGATTGATGCCAACTATCACGCGCCGGAAAATGCCTTCTCCGCTCCCTATCTGAGTGAAATGGTTCGTCAGGAGATGGTCTCCCGCTACGGCGAACAAGCCTACGAGGATGGCTACCGCGTCTACACCACCATCAGCCGCAACATCCAGCAGGGCGCGCAGCAGGCGGTGCGTAACAACGTCATTGATTACGATATGCGCCACGGCTACCGCGGCCCGTCAAACGTGCTGTGGAAGGTGGGTGAATCCGCCTGGAGCAGTAAAAAAATTACCGACACCCTGAAGCCGCTGCCGGGCTATGGGCCCTTCGTGGCGGCGGTGGTGACCCAGGCCAATCCGCAGGAAGCCACGGCGATGCTCGCCGACGGCACCTCCGTGTCGCTGCGGATGGAAGGGGTACGCTGGGCACGTCCGTATCGCTCTGATACACAGCAGGGCGCGACGCCACGCAAAGTGACCGACGTAGTACAGGTGGGCCAGCAAATCTGGGTCCGCCAGGTTAATGACGCCTGGTGGCTGGGACAGATCCCGGACGTTAACTCGGCGCTGGTCTCTATCGACCCGCATAACGGCGCGGTCCTGGCGCTGGTGGGCGGCTTCGACTTCAATCAGAGCAAGTTTAACCGTGCCACTCAGGCGCTGCGTCAGGTCGGTTCCAATATCAAGCCGTTCCTCTACACCGCGGCAATGGACAAGGGTCTAACCCTCGCCAGTATTCTCAATGACGTGCCGATCTCCCGCTGGGATGCCGGGGCCGGTTCCGACTGGCGGCCAAAAAACTCACCGGCAGAGTACGCGGGTCCGATTCGCCTGCGTCAGGGACTGGGGCAGTCGAAAAACGTAGTGATGGTGCGCGCCATGCGTGCCATGGGCGTCGATTATGCGGCGGAGTACCTGCAGCGCTTCGGCTTCCCGGCGCAGAATATTGTGCATACCGAGTCGCTGGCGCTGGGCTCCGCGTCGTTTACCCCGCTACAGGTCGCCCGCGGTTATGCGGTGATGGCCAACGGCGGCTTCCTGGTCGATCCGTTCTTCATCAGCAAAATCGAGAACGACCAGGGCGGCGTGCTGTTCGAGGCCAAGCCGAAGATCGCCTGCGCCGAGTGTGACATTCCCGTCATCTATGGCGATACGCCTAAGTCAGACGCACTGAACAACCAGGACATGGAGGATGTGGCGATTTCACAGGAGCGGCAAAATGCGGCGGTGCCGATGCCGCAGCTCCAGCAGGCGAACCAGGCGCTGGTCGCCCAGACCGGTGCTCAGGAGTACGCCCCGCACGTGATTAACACTCCGCTGGCGTTCCTGATCAAGAGCGCGCTGAACAGCAACATCTTTGGTGAACCGGGCTGGCAGGGTACAGGCTGGCGTGCCGGTCGTGATTTGCAGCGCAAGGATATCGGCGGCAAAACCGGCACCACCAACAGCTCCAAAGATGCCTGGTTCTCAGGTTATGGCCCGGGCGCGGTCACTTCGGTGTGGATCGGCTTTGACGATCACCGTCGCGATTTAGGTCGTACCACGGCTTCCGGGGCGATTAAAGATCAGATCTCCGGTTACGAGGGCGGAGCCAAAAGCGCGCAGCCCGCGTGGGATGCCTTTATGAAGATCGTTCTTGATGGCGTACCGGAAGAGCCGCTCACGCCACCGCCGGGCATCGTAACGGTCAATATCGATCGCAGCAGCGGTCAGCTGGCTAACGGGGGTAACAGTCGTGAGGAGTATTTCATCGAAGGTACGCAGCCAACGCATCAGGTGGTGCATGAGGTGGGTACAACGTTGATAGATAACGGCGAAACGCAAGAACTCTTCTGATCTATCTCCCCCTTCCCTGTGGAGGGGGGACTTTCCGCTACAGCCTTCCCTGCCCTTTCAGCCACTCCCGCACCAGAAACAGTGCGCTCACGTTTCGGGCTTCGTTAAAATCGGGCTCTTCAAGCAGATCCATCAGATGCGCCAGCGGCCAGCGTACCTGCGGCAGCGGTTCAGGTTCATCGCCTTCCAGCGATTCAGGATAGAGATCTTCCGCCAGCACGATATTCATCTTGCTGGAGAAATAGGAGGGCGCCATGCTGAGTTTTTTCAGGAAGGTAAGCTCCTTTGCGCCAAAACCTACCTCTTCTTTCAGTTCACGGTTCGCAGCTTCATAAACCGACTCGCCGGGATCGATAAGTCCTTTGGAGAAGCCCAGCTCATAAGATTCCGTTCCCACCGCGTATTCGCGGATCAGGATCAGATGCTCGTCGACAATAGGCACAATCATGACGGCTTCGCGCGTGGAGGGACGCATACGCTCGTAGACGCGGCGCACGCCGTTACTGAACTCCAGGTCCACGCTCTCAACGTTAAACAGCCGCGATTTGGCGACGGTCTCCACATTCAGGATAGTGGGCTTTTGTAAGGGTTTGCTCATTTTGACGGGTCTTTGCTGGGTGAACTGGCCTCATTGTGCGATACGCCGCACGGTTTCGGCAATGTCATTCGCGCTTTATTTACATTTGTGCAACCTAATCAGATTCATTACGCATTTCAACACAAAAGTCAATAGGTTGAAATTATTCCAGGAATTTGCTGATATTCCGCCACGGTTGCCTTTGCTATCATCAGCGAACACTGGGATGCGCTTCAAATTGCTCAAGTTCAACGCCTTACATGCCGATAGCCAACCACAGACACGCATTCACTGTTATAAGGTGCTACTGACTACACCTGTAAGAAAAGTAAGATGGGGAAAGCATGAGCACCATTTTAATAATTATCGCTGCTATGCTGGCCTGCGCATTGATTGCAGGGTGGTTGTTCAGACGTCGTTCGCAGCGTCGATATCGCCTGCCTTATCTCAACGCCTTTACCGGGGCGAGCACACGTAAACTCGCCGCCGAAGAGCGCAGCGCGATTGAGCAATATCTCGAGTCGTTTAACCGCATTCAGCAGATGCCTGCGACAGGTGCCAGCGCGGCCCCGGTCTCGTTAAGCCTGAACGCTGAGAGCAATACCGTGCTCTGCCTGACGCGCTCCATTACCCGCTATGGCATTACCACAGACGATCCCAATAAATGGCGCTACTACCTCGACTCCATCGAAGTGCACCTGCCGCCGTTCTGGGAGCAGTACATCAATGATGAAAACAGCGTTGAGCTGATCCACACCGACACTATCCCGCTGGTGATTGTCCTGAACGGCCACTCCATCGCCGAGTATGTCCAGGAAGCGCCGCATCTGGCGCTGGAACATGTCAGCTCAACCCAGGCGTCGATTCGTGGCGAAGAGACAGAGCAGATCGAGCTGCTGAACATTCGTCAGGAGACTCACGAAGAGTATGCCCTCAGCCGCCCGGATGGCATTAGTGAAGCGCTGCTGATTGTCGCCGCCTTCCTGCTGTTCTTCTTCTGCCTGCTGAGCCCGGATGTGTTTGCTCCGTGGCTTGCCGGTGGCGGCGTGCTGCTGCTGGCGGCGGGCTTATGGGGATTATTTGCCCCGCCAGCGAAAAACGCGCTGCGTGAGATCCACTGCCTGCGCGGAACGCCAAAGCGCTGGGGTCTGTTTGGCGAAAACGATCAGGATCACGTCAACAACATCTCGATGGGCATTATTGACCTGATCTACCCGCGCCACTGGCAGCCGTGGCTGGCCCAGGATTTAGGGCAAAAGACCGACGTTGATATCTATCTGGACAGGCATGTGGTGCGCCAGGGACGTTACTTATCCCTGCATGACGAAGTGAAAAACTTCCCGCTGCAGCACTGGTTGCGCAGCACGGTGATTGCCTGTGGCGCAGCGCTGGTGCTGGCGATGCTGATTTTCCTCGTGCCGCTGGATATGCCGATTAAATTTACCCTGTCGTGGATCAAAGGCGCCCAGACCATCGAGGCCACCAGCGTCGAGCAGCTTGAAAACGCCGGCGTGCGTGTCGGCGATACGCTGAATCTGAAGGGAACGGGAATGTGTAATATCCACGCGCCGGGCAACTGGAACGCCCGCCAGAGTTCGCCTTTTGCGCCTTTTGACTGCTCGCAGCTGATCTGGAATGACGCGGCCCCGCTGCCGCTGCCGGAATCGGACACGGTTAACAAAGCCACGGCGCTGACCCAGGCCCTGAGCCGACAGCTCCATCCAAAACCGGAAGATATAACGCGAGTCAGCCCGGCGTTGCGCTCCGCCATTCAGAAATCGGGCATGATCCTGCTGGATGATTTTGGCGATATCGTACTGAAGACCCAGGATCTGTGCGCAGAGGCGGATGAGTGCATCCGGCTGAAGAACGCGCTGGTGAACCTCGGCAACAGCAAAGACTGGGAAGCGCTGGTGAAACGTGCCACGAATGGCCGTCTTGATGGTGTTAACGTCCTGCTGCGTCCGGTGAGCGCCGAGTCGCTGGAAAACCTGGTCGCCACCTCTACCGCGCCATTCGTTATGCGCGAAACTTCACGTGCCGCGCAGGCGCTTAACAGCCCGGCACCCGGCGGCTTTGTGATTGTCAGCGATGAAGGCAGCGATCTGGTCGATCAGCCCTACCCGCCGGTAGCGCTGTATGACTACCCTGCGCAGGAGCAGTGGGAAGAGTTTCAACGACTGGCGCAGATGCTGATGCGTACGCCGTTCAGCGCCGAAGGGATTGTCACCGGCATCTTTACCGATGCCAATGGCACCCGTCATATCGAGCTGCACCGGATACCGGATAGCGCCGTTTTATGGCGCTACATTGCCACTTCGCTGCTGATGCTGGCGATGGTGGTCTGCATTATCTGGAACGGCGTGATGGCGTTACGCCGCTACCAGCGCTCGCGCACCCGCCTGGCGGAGATCCAGCAGTACTACGAAAATTGCCTCAATCCGAAGCTTGTTCCTACCCCTGAGAGCCTGATCGGATAACCTCTGTGCGCGAGCAGATATGCTACCCTGTCGCGCACGATTCTTCTGGCTGGAGTATTCCCTATGCATCTTGATATCGCCTGGCAGGACGTTGATACCGTTCTGCTGGATATGGACGGCACGCTGCTGGACCTCGCGTTTGATAACTACTTCTGGCAAAAACTGGTGCCGGAAACCTACGGCGAGCAGCAAGGGATCACCCCGCTGGAGGCGCAGGAATTCATACGCCAGCAATATACCGCCGTACAACATACGCTAAACTGGTACTGTCTGGACTACTGGAGCGAACGCCTTGGTCTGGATATTTGTGCCATGACCACTGCTCAGGGCCCGCGCGCCGTTTTGCGTGAAGATACCGTCCCCTTTCTGGAGGCACTCAAAGCCAGCGGCAAGCGGCGCATTTTGCTGACCAACGCGCACCCGCATAATCTGGCGGTGAAGCTGGAATATACCGGGCTGGGTTCACACCTTGATTTATTACTTTCCACCCACACATTTGGTTATCCGAAAGAGGATCAGCGATTGTGGCAGGCGGTGGCAGAAGAGACCGGCCTGCAGCCAGAAAGAACGTTGTTCATTGATGACAGCGAACCCATTCTGGATGCGGCGGCAAAATTTGGCATTCGTTATTGCCTTGGCGTGACCAATCCTGATTCTGGCCTGGCTGAAAAAAGCTATCTGCGACATCCGGGGATGAACGACTATCGCCGGATGATCCCCTCACTCACCGTGAAGGAGACGCCATGAAAGAGAAACCCTCTGAAGGGGTAAGACTGGATAAATGGTTATGGGCTGCCCGCTTTTACAAAACGCGCGCCCTCGCCCGCGAAATGATTGAAGGCGGCAAGGTGCATTACAACGGGCAGCGCAGCAAGCCGAGCAAGCTCGTGGAGCTGAACGCCACCCTGACCCTGCGTCAGGGCAACGACGAGCGGACGGTGATCGTGAAGAACGTGACCGAACAACGTCGCCCGGCAGTGGAAGCCAGCACCCTGTACGAAGAGACGGCAGAAAGCGTGGAGAAGCGCGAAAAGATGGCGCAGGCGCGAAAGCTGAATGCCCTGACCATGCCGCATCCCGACAGACGCCCTGACAAGAAAGAACGTCGCGATCTGATTAAATTTAAAAATGGCGAGAATGAGTGATTCTTGCTGAACGAGAGATGACTATGGCCCAACACGACCAATTACACCGCTATCTGTTTGAACAATTTGCCGTTCGCGGCGAGCTGGTTACCGTATCCGAAACCTGGAAACAGATCCTGGAAAACCACAACTACCCGCTGCCGGTGAAAACCGTGCTGGGCGAGCTGCTGGTCGCGACCAGCCTGCTGACTGCGACCCTGAAATTTGCCGGTGATATCACCGTGCAGCTGCAGGGTGATGGCCCGATGAGCCTGGCGGTGATCAACGGCAACAACCAGCAGCAGATGCGCGGCGTGGCGCGCGTACAGGGCGATATCCCTGAAAACGCAGACCTGAAAACGCTGGTGGGCAATGGCTACCTGGTGATCACCATCTCCCCGGAAGAGGGCGAGCGCTATCAGGGGGTCGTCGGTCTGGAAGGCGATACGCTGGCAGCCTGCCTGGAAGACTACTTCCTGCGCTCCGAACAGCTGCCGACGCGCCTGTTTATCCGTACCGGCGAAGTCGACGGCCAGCCGTGTGCCGGCGGGATGCTGCTCCAGGTACTGCCAGCCCAGAACGCGCAGGCAGATGATTTCGATCACCTGGCCACCCTGACTGAAACCATCAAAGCCGAAGAGCTGTTCACCTTACCGGCGAACGAAGTACTGTGGCGTCTGTATCACGAAGAAGAGGTGACGCTCTACGATCCGCAGGATGTCGAGTTCAAGTGCACCTGTTCCCGTGAACGCTGCGCGGGTGCGCTGAAAACATTGCCGGATGAAGAGATTGACAGCATCCTGGCAGAAGATGGCGAAATCGACATGAACTGCGATTACTGCGGCTCTCACTACGTCTTTAACGCAATGGACATTGCCGAGATCCGCAACAACGCCTCCCCGGCCGATCCGCAGCTGCACTAAGTCCTGCCGTTAACTGCCCTCTTGAGGGGGCAGTTAACCTTTCCCCCTCCCCTACTCATTAATTTCATTCACTATTTACCCCAATCTGCTGAATCGTTATCAGTGATGTAAGACTTTCGTAATTTTCTTTCATGTATGCGCTTACATTCACATTCTCGCAGTTTAATTTATCGCTCATTAACCTTTTCGGAACATTTTCCCCAACCGAAAAGTGATTCCTGCCATAATCTGCACCGCAAAGTGACAGGAGTCACAGCGTTTTCCGTCATAAAGGGTTTTTGTCCAGATACGCAAATCTATGAGCCCGGTCGCGGTTAACATTCGAAGAAAACCCCTACAATTTCAGGCAGTATAAATTGGCTAAGGAGCAGTGATATGCGTGTTAATGGTTTAACCCCGCAAGATCTCAAGGCTTATGGTATCAACGACGCTCGCGATATCGTCTATAACCCTGATTACGATACGCTTTATCAGGAAGAGCTCAATCCAGCACTCGAAGGATACGAGCGCGGTATATTGACGACGACCGGCGCTATCGCTGTCGACACCGGTATCTTTACCGGCCGTTCGCCGAAAGATAAGTACATTGTCCGTGACGATACCACCCGCGACACCTTTTGGTGGGCGGATAAGGGCAAAGGGAAGAACGACAACAAAGCGATCTCCCCTGAAATCTGGCAGCATCTGAAATCCCTCGTCACCCAACAACTTTCCGGTAAACGTCTGTTCATTATCGACGCTTACTGCGGTGCCAACGCCGATACCCGCCTTTCCGTTCGTTTTATCACTGAGGTCGCCTGGCAGGCCCATTTCGTGAAGAACATGTTCATTCGCCCGACCGAGGAAGAGTTACAGAGCTTCGAGCCTGACTTTGTGGTGATGAACGGTGCGAAATGCACCAACCCGCAGTGGAAAGAGCAGGGGCTGAACTCGGAAAACTTTGTCGCCTTTAACCTGACGGAGCGTATCCAGCTTATCGGCGGCACCTGGTACGGCGGCGAAATGAAGAAAGGGATGTTCTCGGTGATGAACTACCTGCTGCCGTTAAAAGGTATTGCCTCCATGCACTGCTCGGCGAACGTGGGCGAGAAAGGCGACGTGGCGGTCTTCTTTGGCCTCTCCGGCACCGGTAAAACTACCCTCTCCACCGATCCGAAACGCCGCCTGATTGGCGATGACGAGCACGGCTGGGATGACGACGGCGTGTTTAACTTCGAAGGCGGCTGTTACGCCAAGACTATTCGTCTGTCGGCTGAGGCGGAGCCGGATATCTTCCAGGCGATCCGCCGTGATGCGCTGCTGGAGAACGTGACGGTGCGTGCTGACGGCACGGTCGATTTTGACGATGCGTCAAAAACGGAAAACACCCGCGTCAGCTACCCTATCTACCACATCGACAATATCGTTAAGCCTGTTTCAAAAGCGGGCCACGCGACCAAGGTGATCTTCCTCACCGCCGACGCGTTTGGTGTGCTGCCGCCGGTTTCACGCCTTACCGCCAGCCAGACGCAGTATCACTTCCTCTCCGGGTTTACCGCCAAGCTGGCCGGTACCGAACGGGGTGTGACTGAGCCGACGCCTACCTTCTCCGCCTGCTTTGGCGCAGCCTTCCTGTCGCTGCACCCGACGCAGTACGCCGAAGTGCTGGTAAAACGCATGCAGGCCTCGGGTGCCCAGGCGTATCTGGTCAACACCGGCTGGAACGGCACTGGCAAACGTATCTCCATCAAAGATACCCGCGCCATTATCGACGCCATTCTGAATGGTTCGCTGGATGATGCGGAAACCTTCACCCTGCCGATGTTCGATCTGGCAATCCCGACCGAACTGCCGGGCGTGGACAGCCATATCCTCGACCCACGCAACACCTACGCGTCGCCGGAGCAGTGGCAGGAAAAAGCCACCACGCTTGCGAAGCTGTTTGTGCAAAACTTTGAGAAGTACACCGATACGCCAGCGGGTGCGGCGTTGGTGAGTGCGGGACCGAAGCTGTAAAAATTGTGCCGGGTAGCGCTGCGCTTACCCGGCATGCCCATAAAAACGGTAACCTGCGGGTTACCGTTTTGCTGTTAACTCTCTTTCGCCTGCCCCGCGCGGAAATGGAACCGGCAGCCAGGCGCGGATACTCAACCCACCCCGTTCGCTGGTGCCAATCTCCAGCAGACCGTTATGGTTATCCACAATACGCTGCACAATCGCCAGACCTAAACCGGTGCCGCTGGTGCTGCGCGCGCTGTCGCCGCGCACAAACGGCTGGAACAGGTGTTTACGCTGCTCCGGTTTGATCCCCGGGCCGTCATCTTCCACCTGGAACCAGGCGCGGCTCAGCTCGGAGCCGCTGCTGACCTTGATCCAGCCGTTGCCGTACCGGGCGGCATTGACCACCATATTCGCCACGGCGCGCTTAATGGAGAGCGGGTGCATCCGCACGGTGATATCGCCCGGCTGCAGATCGGTTTCGATCTCACGCTCGTAGCCGCTTTCGGCCGCCACCACTTCACCCAGCACCGCGTTCAGATCCGCCATCTCCATCGGCATCTCCTGCCCGGTGCGCAGGTAGTCGATGAACTGCTCGATAATGGCGTTGCACTCTTCGATGTCCTTGTTAATGGACTCCGCCAGGTAGCCATCTTCCTCGCCCATCATTTCGGTCGCCAGACGGATACGCGTTAACGGGGTGCGCAGGTCATGGCTGACGCCAGCCATCAGCAGGGTACGGTCATCGGCCAGTTGTTTCACCCCCGCCGCCATATGGTTGAACGCGCGGGTAACGGAACGCACTTCCGACGCACCATATTCGCGCAGCGGAGGAGGAATAATCCCTTTACCGACCTGGAGCGCCGCATGCTCCAGGTCGACCAGAGGTCGGTTCTGGATGCGGATAAACAGCCACGCGCCGCCTATCGCCAGCAGCATGATCGCCAGGGTGTAGCGGAACAGCGGCGAGAAGTCGCCCTGATGGATTTCGGTGAGGGGCACGCGTACCCAGATGTTGGGTGAGAGCCAGGTTTTTAGCCAGACCACCGGCGAGCTTTTGTTGACCTCAACGCGTACTTCCGTTGGGCCGCCCAGCTGCTGCGCCATCTGCTGGCTTAAAAATTCATAATGTTGCGCCCAGCGCAGACCTGCGTCTTCCGCCGCTTCGTTAGAGTAGAGCGATATCCCCAGCTCACGGTAGATTTCACGGCGAAACGCAGGGGGAACCACCAGCTGCGTGCCATCTTCCAGCTGCAGTTTATCGGTCATCAGCATACGCACTTCGTAGGCCAGGACCTTATTAAACTGCTGAAGGCTCGGTAGGATCGCAAAGTTCAGCACCACCAGATAGGTCGTCACCAGGCTGACAAACAGCAGGGTGACGATCAGTAACAGGGTGCGGGCAAACGAGCTTCGCGGCGAAAAACGCATTCGCCTCATGCTTTAGAGCCGTCCGGGACAAACACGTAGCCCAGACCCCAGACGGTCTGGATATAGCGCGGATGCGCCGGATCCTCTTCCACCATGCGGCGCAGGCGGGAGATCTGTACGTCGATGGAACGCTCCATCGCGGAGTACTCACGGCCACGGGCCAGATTCATCAGCTTATCGCGCGACAGCGGCTCGCGCGGGTGGCTGACCAGCGCTTTCAGCACCGCGAACTCACCGCTGGTGAGCGGCATCGGCTCATCTTCGCGGAACATCTCGCGGGTGCCGAGATTCAGCTTGAACTTACCGAAGGCGATTACCGCCTCTTCCTGCGACGGTGCGCCAGGCAGTTCGTTCGCCTGACGGCGCAGTACGGCACGGATACGCGCCAGCAGCTCACGCGGGTTAAACGGTTTTGGAATGTAGTCGTCGGCGCCAATTTCCAGCCCCACGATACGGTCAACCTCTTCCCCTTTCGCCGTCACCATAATGATCGGCATTGGGTTGCTTTGGCTGCGCAGACGGCGGCAGATAGAGAGGCCATCTTCGCCCGGCAGCATCAGATCCAGCACCATCAGGTGGAAGGATTCGCGGGTCAGCAGGCGATCCATCTGTTCGGCGTTAGCCACGCTACGAACCTGGAAGCCCTGCTCGTTCAGATAACGCTCAAGGAGCGCACGCAGGCGCATGTCGTCATCCACCACCAGAATCTTATAATTCTCTTGCATTGTCAGTACTCCCAAAGGTTCGGATAATCTTGCAGATGCGTATTCTAAAAAAGTGCGCGTCTACGACCAGCTAATTCTGGTATAAATTCTAGTCGAAATTGTTACAAAGCATATTTAACAGCAGCTTATATATACATTCCATCACATAACTCATTATTAATCCTGTCTGTTAAGATAAGTGATACGTAATGTGCGCAAGGTAAGCAACCTCGTCGTAAGGCAAAAGAATGAAAACGCCCCTGATCACCCGCGAAGGGTATGAAAACCTGAAGAAAGAGCTGGACACCCTGTGGCGGGAAGAGCGCCCGGAAGTGACGAAAAAAGTGACCTGGGCAGCAAGTCTCGGCGATCGCAGTGAGAATGCCGACTACCAGTACAACAAAAAGCGGCTGCGCGAAATCGACCGCCGGGTGCGTTATCTGACCAAATGCCTTGAGAACCTGAAAATCGTCGACTATTCCCCGCAGCAGGAGGGCAAAGTCTTCTTCGGCGCATGGGTCGAAATTGAAAACGACGATGGCGATCTCAAGCGCTTTCGTATCGTCGGTTACGATGAAATTTTTGGTCGTAAGGATTACATCTCCATCGATTCGCCAATGGCCCGCGCGCTGCTGAAAAAAGAGGTGGGCGATCTGGCTATCGTCCAGACCCCGGCGGGAGAAGCCAGCTGGTATGTAAATGAAATTGAGTACGTAAAATAGTCCTGGAGCGCCCCCCGCGACTGGCATTTTGCTGTGCCAGTCCGTATAACTATCCCCTGATTTTTTGACCCACAAGATGAAATAGCCATGATGAAAGATTCGCTCTGCCGCATTATTGCGGGTGAACTTCAGGCAAGGGCTGAACAGGTAGAAGCTGCCGTTCGCCTGCTTGATGAAGGGAACACCGTGCCGTTTATTGCACGTTATCGTAAGGAAGTCACCGGCGGTCTGGATGATACGCAGCTGCGTAACCTGGAGACCCGCCTTGGCTATCTCCGTGAGCTGGAAGAGAGGCGCCAGGCGATTCTGAAATCCATCGGCGAACAGGGCAAGCTGACCAGCGATCTGGAAAAAGCCATTAATGGCACCCTGAGCAAAACCGAGCTGGAAGACCTCTATCTTCCCTATAAACCCAAGCGCCGTACCCGCGGGCAGATTGCCATCGAAGCCGGCCTGGAGCCGCTGGCCGATCTGCTGTGGAACGAACCCGCACACGACCCGGAAACCGAAGCCGCGAAATTTATCGATGCCGATAAAGGCGTGGCCGATACCAAAGCCGCCCTTGATGGCGCTCGCTACATCCTGATGGAGCGCTTCGCCGAAGATGCAGCCCTGCTGGCAAAAGTGCGTGATTATCTGTGGAAGAATGCCCATATCGTCTCCACCATGGTCAGCGGCAAAGAGGAAGAAGGGGCGAAGTTCCGCGACTACTTCGATCACCATGAACCGATTTCAACCGTGCCCTCTCACCGTGCGCTGGCGATGTTCCGCGGTCGCAACGAGGGCATTTTGCAGCTCTCCCTGAACGCCGACCCGCAGTTCGACGAGCCGCCGAAAGAGAGCCACGGCGAGCAGATCATCACCGATCATCTCGGTCTGCGCCTGAACAACGCCCCGGCAGACAGCTGGCGCAAAGGGGTGGTGAGCTGGACCTGGCGTATCAAGGTGCTGATGCATCTCGAAACCGAACTGATGGGCACCGTGCGCGAGCGCGCCGAGGACGAAGCGATCAACGTCTTTGCCCGTAACCTGCACGACCTGCTGATGGCTGCCCCTGCCGGCCTGCGCGCCACCATGGGCCTCGATCCGGGTCTGCGTACCGGCGTGAAGGTCGCCGTGGTGGATGGCACCGGCAAGTTGGTGGCCACCGATACCATTTATCCGCATACCGGCCAGGCGGCAAAAGCTGCGGTCGCGGTTGCGGCGCTGTGCGAGAAGCACAACGTCGAGCTGGTGGCGATCGGTAACGGCACCGCCTCCCGCGAAACCGAGCGTTTCTTCCTCGATCTGCAAAAGCAGTTCCCGAAAGTGACCGCCCAGAAGGTGATTGTCAGCGAAGCGGGGGCCTCGGTCTACTCGGCATCCGAACTGGCTGCGCAGGAGTTCCCGGATCTCGATGTTTCCCTGCGCGGCGCGGTCTCTATCGCCCGCCGCCTGCAGGATCCGCTGGCGGAGCTGGTGAAGATCGACCCGAAATCCATCGGCGTGGGCCAGTACCAGCATGACGTCAGCCAGACCCAGCTGGCGCGTAAGCTGGACGCGGTGGTGGAAGACTGCGTGAACGCCGTGGGCGTTGACCTGAATACCGCCTCCGTTCCCCTGCTGACCCGCGTGGCGGGCTTAACCCGCATGATGGCGCAGAACATCGTCGCCTGGCGTGATGAGAACGGTCAGTTCCAGAACCGCCAGCAGCTGCTGAAGGTAAGCCGTCTCGGGCCGAAAGCGTTTGAGCAGTGCGCGGGCTTCCTGCGCATCAACCACGGCGATAACCCGCTGGACGCCTCCACCGTTCACCCGGAAGCCTACCCGGTGGTCGAGCGCATTCTGGCCGCTACCCAGCAGG
Organism: Leclercia sp. UBA5076; assembly: GCF_002416465.1. NCBI lineage: Bacteria > Pseudomonadati > Pseudomonadota > Gammaproteobacteria > Enterobacterales > Enterobacteriaceae > Leclercia > Leclercia sp. UBA5076. The sequence continues at coordinate 128,298 of NZ_DIAO01000016.1, read as the reverse complement.
CGCTGAAGACGCTGATGGGCAACAGCAGCGAGCTGCGTAACCTGAAAGCCGTTGACTTCACCGACGAGAAATTCGGTGTGCCGACCGTGACCGACATCATCAAAGAGCTGGAAAAACCTGGCCGCGACCCGCGTCCGGAGTTCAAAACCGCGCAGTTTGCGGAAGGCGTCGAGACGATGAACGACCTGCTGCCGGGTATGGTGCTGGAAGGCGCGGTCACTAACGTCACCAACTTTGGCGCGTTTGTGGATATCGGCGTGCATCAGGATGGCCTGGTGCATATCTCCTCTCTGGCCGACAAGTTCGTGGAAGATCCACATACCGTGGTGAAAGCTGGCGACATCGTAAAAGTGAAAGTGCTGGAGGTGGATCTGCAGCGCAAGCGTATCGCCCTCACCATGCGTCTGGACGAGCAGCCTGGCGAGACCAACGCCCGTCGTGGCGGCGGTAACAGCGAGGCACGTCAGCAGCGTCCGGCGGCGAAACCGCGCGGGCGTGAAGCACAACCCGCCGGCAACAGCGCGATGATGGATGCGCTGGCGGCGGCGATGGGTAAGAAACGCTAGCTTACGTAATGCCCGGTGGCGCTTCGCTTACCGGGCCTACGGTTTTGTCGCCCAACGCACGAATTACATTAAAATGTACTCACTCATTTCTTTATCAATATGTAACCTATTGCACATCCATATTTAAACCGATAATTATCACTCCGTTAACAATAAATCTTTTTATCTCTTCCCTTCAGCGCCGTAAATATTGAGCAAGGTCAACCAGGCTGCAAATTAATAGCGCCATGCACATTCCGTCACATATTTAATATTGATGATAGAAACCATTCTCATTACCATTGTGTCTGTTGATTATTTAACCTTCCGTTAAGTAGGCACTATGCAATTTACTCCAGACAGCGCGTGGAAGATCACCGGCTTCACCCGCGAAATCAGCCCGGCCTATCGCCAGAAGCTGCTCTCTTTGGGGATGCTTCCCGGCTCCTCATTCCACGTTGTACGTGTGGCCCCGCTGGGCGATCCGGTCCATATCGAAACCCGACGTGTGAATCTGGTTCTGCGTAAGAAAGATCTCGCCTTAATAGAAGTTGAAGCTCTGTCACAATAAAACGCCAGCTCTCGTAGCGAGTCTGAAAAAATGAAAAAATTAACCATTGGCTTAATTGGCAACCCCAATTCCGGCAAGACAACGTTATTTAACCAGCTTACCGGCGCCCGTCAGCGCGTCGGTAACTGGGCGGGCGTCACGGTCGAGCGTAAAGAGGGCCAGTTTACGACCACCGACAATCAGGTCACCCTCGTCGATCTGCCCGGCACCTACTCGTTAACCACCATCTCCTCCCAGACCTCGCTCGATGAGCAGATCGCCTGCCACTATATTCTGAGCGGCGACGCCGACCTGCTGATCAATGTGGTGGACGCCTCAAACCTTGAGCGAAACCTCTACCTCACGTTGCAGCTTCTGGAGCTGGGTATCCCCTGCGTGGTGGCGCTGAACATGCTCGATATTGCGGAAAAACAGCAGATCCGCATCGATGTCGACGCGCTTTCCGCCCGTCTCGGTTGCCCGGTGGTGCCGCTGGTCTCAACCCGCGCCCGCGGTATCGACGCCCTGAAGCTTGCCATTGACCGCCACAGCCGCAATGCTGAGGTGGAGCTGGTGCACTATGCCCAGCCCCTGCTGAGTGAAGCCGGGATCCTCGCAAAGGCAATGGCGCACAGCATGCCGTTCAGACAGCGCCACTGGCTCGGCCTGCAAATGCTGGAAGGCGATATCTACAGTCGTGCCTATGCCGGTGATGCCGCCCACCAGCTGGATGCCTCCCTTGCGCGACTGAATGACGAGCTGGACGACCCTGCCCTGCACATTGCCGATGCCCGCTATCAAAGCATCGCTGCCATTTGCGACGTGGTCAGCAATGCCCTTACCGCCGAGCCGAGCCGTTTTACCCAGGCGATGGACACGGTCATCCTCAACCGTTTCCTCGGTCTGCCGGTCTTTCTGCTGGTGATGTACGTGATGTTCCTGCTGGCCATCAACATTGGCGGCGCGCTGCAGCCGCTGTTTGACGTCGGCTCCGTCGCCCTCTTTATTCACGGCATTCAGTGGCTGGGTTATACGCTGCATCTGCCGGAATGGCTGACTATCTTCCTCGCTCAGGGGCTGGGCGGCGGGATCAACACCGTCCTGCCGCTGGTGCCGCAGATCGGCATGATGTATCTGTTCCTCTCTTTCCTGGAGGACTCCGGCTACATGGCCCGCGCCGCCTTCGTGATGGATCGTCTGATGCAGGCCCTTGGCCTGCCGGGCAAATCGTTCGTGCCGCTGATTGTCGGCTTCGGCTGCAACGTGCCGTCGGTGATGGGGGCGCGCACGCTGGATGCGCCCCGCGAGCGCCTGATGACCATCATGATGGCGCCGTTTATGTCCTGCGGCGCACGGCTGGCGATCTTCGCGGTGTTTGCCGCCGCCTTCTTTGGCCAGGAGGGGGCCCTGGCGGTCTTCTCGCTCTACGTGCTGGGGATCGTGATGGCGATCCTTACCGGTCTGATGCTCAAGCACACCATCATGCGTGGTGAGGCGACCCCGTTTGTGATGGAGCTGCCGGTTTACCACGTTCCACACCTGAAAAGCCTGCTGATCCAGACCTGGCAGCGGCTTAAAGGCTTTGTGCTGCGGGCGGGTAAAGTGATTGTGGTGGTCAGCATCTTCCTCAGCGCGCTCAACAGCTTCTCCCTGAACGGCAAGGCGGTAGACAACATTGACGACTCCGCCCTGGCCTCCGTCAGCCGCGTTATCACCCCGCTGTTCAAACCCATTGGCGTGCATGAAGACAACTGGCAGGCTACCGTCGGGCTGTTCACCGGCGCAATGGCGAAAGAGGTGGTGGTGGGTACGCTTAACACCCTCTATACCGCCGAGAATATTCAGGAAGCCGCGTTTAACCCGGCCGATTTCCACCTCGGCGACGAGCTGGTCAGCGCCGTGGATGAAACCTGGCAGAGCCTGAAAGCGACCTTCAGCCTGAGCGTTCTTGCAAACCCGATTGAAGCCAGCAAAGGCGACGGCGAGATGGCGACGGGCGCAATGGGCGTGATGAGCGAGAAGTTTGGCAGCGCCTCAGCGGCCTACAGCTACCTGATCTTCGTTCTGCTCTACATTCCCTGCATCTCGGTCATGGGAGCCATCGCCCGCGAATCGAGCCGCGGCTGGATGGGCTTTTCGGTGCTGTGGGGGCTGAACATCGCCTACTCGCTGGCGACGGTCTACTACCAGACGGTCAATTTTACTCAGCATCCGCAGTACAGCCTGGTCTGCATCCTGGCAGTGGTACTGTTTAACGTGGTGGTGATCGGGCTGTTACGCCGGGCCCGCAGCCGTGTGGACGTTAATCTGCTGGCGAAAGGCAGAACCGCGGCGGCCTGCTGTGAAAGTCCGGTAAGCGACTGTCATTAGGAGGCGGCATGGCATCGTTAATTGAAGTACGTGATTTACTGGCGCTACAGGGAAGAATGGAGGCCACCCAGCTTAGCCAGATGCTGCATACCCCGCAGGCGATGATCGAGGCCATGCTGCAACGTCTTGAGGCGATGGGCAAAGCGAAGCGGATTCAGGAAGATGCCGACGGCTGCTTAACCGGCAGCTGTAAAAGCTGCCCCGAAGGAAAAGCCTGCCTCAGGGAGTGGTGGGCGCTGCGTTAAGTGTGAATAAAGCCGGGCAACTCTGCCCGGCTTTGTGCAATTATTTGTAGACTTCTGCGGTCGCGCGGATGTCTTTCGAATCTTTGTTGGCGCTGGTGACGACAAAGTACTTACCGCCCATCTCATCAGCTTTCTGTGAAAGCTCTTTTCGCGCATCCATTGGCGCGGTGGTGTCAGACGTAGAGATATGGCCAACTTTCGTCAAATTCATCTCTTTCACTTTGTCTTTCTGGATCTCTTCCGCCGCCATAACACCGAAAGAGAGTGATCCAATAACCAGAGAAGCAACAATACCTGTGACAAGTTTCATAGTCATGACTCCCAAAGATGATTGTAATTTTGATTATCGAACGCGGGATAACCGCAACGATATATTGAGTATTGTTGCGGTACGTCACTTTTTCCAGCTGAAATGAAAAATAATCAGTTTAAACGACGACTTAAGGCGATCAACGCCGCGCAAAATTCGTCGGAGTGAGAGATAAAGGGCGCATGCGCCGCTTTAGCGATGATCAGGGCTTCACTCTGCGGCCATTGCTCATCCAGCAGCGGCACGATTTTGCGCGGCACCAGCCCGTCGAGATAGCCATAAATTCGCAGATGCGGCAGCGAAAGCGTCGCCAGCGGCGCGCGGAGATCGACCGTTTTCAGGATCTCCAGCCCGCCATTCAGCACCGCCACCTCCGGCATCGGCAATGACAGCACCGTGGTTTTCAGCGTGCGGGCATCCTGGCGCGCCGTTTCTGTGCCCATGGTTTGCAGGGCGAGGAAGCGCTCCACCGTGCGCTGGAAGTCATTGCTCAGCTGCTGCTGGAAGCCGGCCAGCACCTCAGGTTTGATCCCCGGCCACTCCTCCTGGGCGCTAAAACAGGGGGAAGAGGCGACGGTCACCAGAGCATGCACCCGCTCAGGGTGCGTCAGGGCAATCTGGCTCGCCACCAGCCCGCCCAGGCTCCAGCCTAGCCAGATCGCCCGATCCGGAGCCTGAGCCAGCACCTGCTCTGCCATCTCCTCAAGCGTCATTGCGCCAAAATCCCGGCTGCGGCCAAAGCCCGGCAGATCCACCAGGTGCAGCGTAAAATGCGAGGCCAGTTCCTCACTGACGCAACGCCATACTTCGGCATTCAGCCCCCATCCGTGCAGCAGCACAAGATGACAATTTCCTGTCCCGACGGTCTGCCACCAAAGGTTGTTCATCGATTACTGTTCTCTTTTTTCACAAGGAGGTTGTCTATGCTAACAGTGCCCGGCTTGTGCTGGCTATGCCGGATGCCGCTGACCCTCGGCCATTGGGGAGTCTGTTCCGTATGTGAAAGGGGAATAGCCCCTCGGGGGAGCTGTTGCCCCCGGTGCGGCTTGCCGGCCATTCACCCTCACCTGCCCTGTGGGCGCTGCCTCTGTAAACCGCCGCCGTGGCAGGCACTGGTGGCGGTGTGCGGTTACAGGCCGCCGGTGAGCCTGCTTGTCCATCAGCTAAAATTTTCCCGCCGCAGCCAGCTGGCCCAGCCGCTGGCGAGGCTGTTACTGTTGGCGCTGTTGCGGGCCAGGCGCAGCCACGGTTTACCGCGTGTCGATATGATGGTCAGCGTGCCGCTCTGGTCCCGGCGGCACTGGCGGCGCGGTTTTAACCAGAGTGACCTGCTCTGTCGCCCGCTGGCCCGCTGGCTAAACTGCCGCTATGTTCCCGACGCGCTTCGCCGCATCCGCGCGACCCCGGCCCAGCATCGGCTCAGCGCGCGACTGCGTAAACGCAACCTGCGGCACGCCTTTGCGCTTGAATTTCCGGTGGCAGGGCGCCATATCGCTCTGGTGGATGATGTCGTGACAACAGGTGCTACCGTTGCGGAGCTCTCCCGCCTGCTTTTGCGAAGCGGCGCGGCGTCGGTTCAGGTATGGTGTCTGTGTCGAACCTTGTAGCGCCCTCAGGTTGGGCGTATTATACCCAGGTAATTTAGTCAACTATTAGGCCAATTCTATGATCCGTATTTCCGATGCTGCACAAGCGCACTTTGCCAAACTGCTGGCAAATCAGGAAGAAGGGACCCAGATCCGCGTTTTCGTGATCAACCCTGGCACCCCGAATGCAGAATGCGGCGTCTCTTATTGCCCACCGGATGCTGTGGAAGCAACTGACACCGCCCTGAAATTTGAGCAGCTCACTGCCTATGTCGATGAGCTGAGCGCCCCGTATCTGGAAGATGCGGAAATCGATTTTGTCACCGACCAGCTGGGCTCGCAGTTAACGCTGAAAGCGCCAAACGCCAAAATGCGTAAAGTAGGCGATGACGCTCCGCTGATGGAGCGCGTGGAGTATCTGCTGCAGTCCCAGATCAACCCGCAGCTGGCGGGCCACGGCGGTCGTGTTTCCCTGATGGAGATCACCGACGAAGGCTTCGCCATTCTGCAGTTTGGCGGCGGCTGTAACGGCTGTTCAATGGTCGACGTAACCCTGAAAGAGGGGATCGAGAAGCAGCTGCTGAACGAGTTCCCGGAGCTGAAAGGCGTACGCGATCTTACCGAACACCAGCGCGGCGAACACTCTTACTACTGATTGCCCGTTTGCTTGCCCGGTGGCGCTACGCTTACCGGGCCTACAAACGCACATCCCCTCTTCCCTTGCCTCATAACATGACCTGCGTCTCAGAATTCACATTTTGACCGCGGGGGTCATTCTCAAGCCGCACATGTTACCCGTATCATTCTCACGGGCACTAAAACAGCTTTACGCCGACCGACTAAACTAAAGATTTAGAAGGCAGCCTCTCTGTGTGCCATCAGTTAGCCGTTCCCAGTTGGGGCAACATTAGTATGTCGTTGAAATAATGACGTTACCCATAACAATTTTTAAGGCCAGATAATCATGCCATTAGTCATTGTCGCTATCGGTGTAATCCTGTTACTGCTCTTGATGATCCGTTTCAAAATGAACGGTTTTATCGCCCTTGTTCTGGTGGCACTTGCTGTCGGCCTGATGCAGGGTATGCCGCTGGTAAAAGTTATCAGCTCCATTAAAGCTGGCGTGGGCGGTACGCTCGGTAGCCTCGCGCTGATCATGGGCTTCGGTGCCATGCTCGGTAAAATGCTGGCTGACTGCGGTGGCGCACAGCGCATCGCAACCACGCTGATTGCTAAATTCGGCAAAAACAACATTCAGTGGGCTGTGGTTTTAACCGGCTTCACCGTTGGTTTCGCGCTGTTCTACGAAGTGGGCTTCGTGCTGATGCTGCCGCTGGTGTTCACCATCGCCGCTTCTGCCAGCATCCCGCTGCTCTATGTCGGTGTGCCGATGGCTGCTGCACTGTCAGTGACCCACGGCTTCTTGCCGCCGCACCCGGGCCCGACCGCTATCGCCACCATCTTCCATGCGGACATGGGTAAAACCCTGCTGTTCGGTACTATCCTTGCGATCCCGACCGTTATCCTGGCAGGCCCGGTGTTTGCGCGCTGCCTGAAAGGAATCGACAAGCCGATCCCGGAAGGGTTGTATAACGCCAAAACCTTTACTGAAGCCGAAATGCCAAGCTTTGCCGTCAGCGTCTGGACCTCTCTGGTACCGGTTGTGCTGATGGCCCTGCGCGCCGTCTGTGAAATGGTGCTGCCGAAAGGCCATCCGGTTCTGGGCGTGGCGGAGTTCCTGGGCGACCCGGTAATGGCGACGCTGATCGCGGTTCTGATTGCGCTCTTCACCTTTGGTCTGAACCGTGGCCGCTCCATGGATCAGATTAACGACACCCTGGGCTCCTCGATCAAAATCATCGCCATGATGCTGCTGATCATCGGTGGTGGCGGTGCGTTCAAACAGGTTCTGGTGGATAGCGGCGTGGACAAGTACATCGCCTCCATGATGCATGAAACCAACATCTCTCCTATCCTGATGGCCTGGTCTATCGCGGCGGTTCTGCGTATCGCGCTGGGTTCTGCCACCGTGGCCGCTATCACTGCGGGCGGTATCGTGGCGCCACTGATTGCGACGACGGGTGTCAGCCCTGAGCTGATGGTTATCGCGGTGGGTTCCGGTAGCGTGATCTTCTCTCACGTCAACGATCCGGGCTTCTGGCTGTTCAAGGAGTACTTCAACCTGACCATCGGTGAGACCATCAAGTCCTGGTCGATGCTGGAGACCATCATCTCCGTCTGCGGCCTGATTGGGTGTCTGCTGCTGGGTATGGTGGTGTGATGTGATAGTGCCGGGTGGCGGCTGCGCCTTTCCCGGCCTACATAAACAGAACATGCACATTCCGTAGGCCCGGATCGCTACGCGTCACCGGGCAATAAAAAACCCGCCATCCGGCGGGTTTTTTTATCACTTCTTCGCAGCCGCTTTTCGCCGCTTATCCAAATCCTTAATCAGCTTGTTCACGCCGTCATCGGCAAACATCGCCTCAAGGGAGGTGGAGAGCTTGCGACGCCAGTTCTTGTACTGGTAGCTGGTGCCCGGGATGTTAACCGGCTCCGCCATACCCAGCCAGTCTTCCGGCTGCAATCCCAGCAGCGCACTGTTGCTGTCGGCAATGTAGCGCTGCAAACCGCGGTTGAGCGTGGCGGTCATCGACATCAACGACGCCTTATGCCCGGTGCGTTTTGGCAGGCAGCCGTGCTCATGCAACGCATCCAGCAGCCCCTGCTTCGACAGCTCACGATCCTGATAGAGCCCGTGGAGCATCACTTCGTCAGGGTAGAGACCCAGCGTCTTGCCCAGGGTAAGGTCGCCGCTGTCCCACCAGCCACGAAGCGTAGGAAGGTCATGCGTCGTCGCGACTGCCATTGATTGTTCTGGATACGCCTCCGGCGCGCGGAAGTTCTTTTCAAGGTCGTTTTCAAAATAGAGCACCTTGTAGGAGTACACGCCGCTGTCACGCAGCTTGCTGACAATTTCTACCGGTACGGTACCGAGATCTTCGCCGATCACCATACAGTTATGGCGCTTACTCTCCAGCGCAAGGATAGAGAGCAGATCGTCCACCGGATAGTGAACGTAGGCGCCGTGGTCGGCGGTTTCGCCGTAGGGGATCCACCACAGACGCAACACCGACATCACATGGTCGATACGCAGCGCACCGCAGTTCTGCATGTTGGCGCGCAATAGTTCGATAAAGGGCTCATAGGCGCGAGCCGCAATCACGTGCGGGTCCATCGGCGGCAGACCCCAGTTCTGACCGAGCGGGCCCAGAATATCCGGTGGCGCGCCGACCGAGGCTTTCAGGCAGTAGAGCTCGCGATCGCACCAGGTTTCCGCCCCGCCTTCAGCCACGCCAACCGCCAGGTCACGGTAGAGACCAATCGGCATGTCGTAACCCTGGCTCTCCTGCCAGCAGGCTGCGAACTGGCTGTAGGCCAGCCACTGCAGCCAGAGGTAAAAATCGACCTCGTCGGCATGTTCGTCGCAAAACGCTTTCACCGCCGGGGACTCGACGGACTGATACTGCTCAGGCCAGACCGGCCAGCCCCAGCGCATTTCATCCTCTTGCACCTGATGCGCATGCAGGGCGTCGAACGCCGCCTGCCAGTAGAGGCTCTCCCCTTCGCGGGCAACAAACGCCCGGAAGGCCGCCATCTGGTCGTCGTCACGCTGCGCAAAGCCTTTCCACGCCATACGCAGCGCGGCCATCTTCAGCGCGGTGACGGAGGCATAATCGACCCACTCGGCATCGCGGGCGCGTTGCAGCGTCTGCCGGGTAGTCTCCATCTTCCACCACGCCTGCGCCTCGTCGCTGTTGCGAAAATCCTCCACGGCGTTCACGTCGATATAAATCACGTTCAGCCAGCGACGGGACGACGGGCTGTACGGGCTGGCGCTCTCCGGGTTGGCCGGATAGAGCGCATGGATCGGGTTAAGGCCGATAAAGGCCCCGCCGCGCTTGCCAACGTCCGCCAGCATCTTTTTCAGATCGCCAAAATCGCCGATCCCCCAGTTAGCCTCCGAGCGCAGCGTGTAGAGCTGCACACAGGCGCCCCACAGCTTTTTGCCCTCTTTCAGCGCCTGCGGCTCGTAGCAGCGTTTTGGCGCCACAATCACCCGGCAGTGCCAGCGCTGGCCGTCCTGGGTGAGCGTCAGCGTGTGGTAGCCCTCCGGCAGTTTTGCCGGAAGGTTGAGGTTTTTGCCGCCCGTGGCGTGGCCCTTGTGCTGATGTCCCTCTTCGGTGGTCAGTAGCCAGCTAAAGTCGCCGCTGCCTTCGATCGTCAGCGGCATCTTTTTCCCGGCGGTGTAGACCATCACGTTCGGGACGGGGGTGACCGCCGCTTTCGCGACGGGTTTGGCTTTATGCATGGCATCCAGCAAACGCCTCTTGGTTTCAGCACCAATAGACTGCGGTTTACCATGAGCATTGATGTAGCTGGGGCTGATGCCCGCCGCCAGTGCGGCATTATCGAGACGTTTACTTTCCATCGCGCTTCCTTAGCGTTTTGCCTGCCAGATGCGGGCCTGGTAGTCGCGGATTGAACGGTCAGAGCTGAACATGCCACAGCGCGCGGTGTTCAGAATGCACGCCCGGGTCCAGGCTTCCTGGTCGCGGTACAGAACATCGACCTGTTTCTGCGCCTCAACGTAGCCGGCAAAGTCCGCCATCAGCAGGTACGGGTCGCCGCCCTCTTTGCCGATGCTGTGCAGCATCTGGTCGAACGCATGCTTGTCGCCATCGCTGTATTTGCCGCTCTCCAGCTCTTTCAGTACCGCATCCAGCAGTTTGTCTTTTTTACGCCATTTCACCGGGTCGTAACCTTTGGCTTTAATGGCTTTCACCTCTTCCACAGTATGGCCGAAGATAAAGATGTTCTCGTCGCCCACCTGCTCGGCAATCTCAACGTTCGCCCCGTCCAGAGTACCCACCGTCAGCGCGCCGTTCAGGGCCAGCTTCATGTTGCCGGTGCCGGAGGCCTCTTTACCGGCAGTAGAAATCTGCTCAGAAACGTCCGCTGCCGGGATTAACAGCTCGGCCGCCGAGACGCAGTAATCCGGCAGGAAGACCACTTTCAGCTTGTCGCCCACTTTCGGATCGTTGTTCACCGCGTCGGCCACTTTATTGATAGCGAAGATGATGTTTTTTGCCAGGTAGTAGCCCGGCGCCGCTTTCGCGCCAAACAGGAACACGCGCGGCACGCGATCGGCCTGCGGGTTCTCGCGGATCTCTTTGTACAGCGCCAGAATGTGCAGCAGGTTCAGGTGCTGACGCTTGTACTCGTGCAGACGTTTAATCTGAATATCAAACAGCGCGTTCGGGTTGATCTCAATCCCGGTACGGGCTTTGACGTACGCCGCCAGGCGCACTTTGTTGTCCTGCTTGATGGTGCGGTAAGACTCGCGGAATGCCGCATCGTCGGCATATTTCTCCAGGTTGATCAGCTGATCGAGATCGTTGGCCCACTCTTTATCCAGCGAAGAATCCAGCAGCGCGGAGAGTGCCGGGTTGCACTGCTTGATCCAGCGACGCGGGGTGATGCCGTTGGTCACGTTGTGGAACTTGTTCGGCCACAGCTGGTGATATTCCGGGAACAGATCTTTCACCACCAGGTCGGAGTGCAGCGCAGCCACGCCGTTTACCGCAAAACCGCTCACCACGCAGAGGTTAGCCATGCGCACCTGTTTGTCGAACACCACTGCCAGCTTCGCCCATACCGCTTTATCGCCCGGCCAGGTTTTCTCGACCCGCTTTTTGAAGCGGTTGTTGATCTCGGTGATGATCTGCATATGGCGAGGCAGCAGGGTTTTAATCAGCTTCTCGTCCCAGCATTCCAGCGCCTCTGGCATCAGGGTGTGGTTGGTGTAGGCGAAGGTCTTGCTGGTGATCGCCCAGGCGTCGTCCCAGGTCAGCTGATGCTCGTCGATCAGCACGCGCAGCAGTTCCGGAATGGCGATGGTTGGGTGGGTGTCGTTCAGCTGGATCACTTCGTAATCCGCCAGCTCCGCCAGTTTGCGGCCCGCCTGGTGGTGGCGACGGAGAATGTCGGCCACGGAGCAGGCGCACTGGAAGTACTGCTGCATCAGGCGCAGCTTTTTGCCCGCCAGATGGTTGTCGTTCGGGTAGAGAACCTTGGTCAGCTTGTCGGCGTCGATCCCCTGCTGCTCGGCACGCAGGAAATCGCCGTCGTTGAATTTGGTCAGGTTGAACGGATGGGCATGGGTCGCCTGCCACAGACGCAGCGGCTGCGCCACGCCGTTACGGTAGCCCAGCACCGGCAGATCCCAGGCCTGGCCGGTGATGGTGAAGCCCGGCTCCCACTGGCCCGCTTTGGTCACTTTACCGCCAATACCCACCTGCACATCCAGCGCTTCGTTGTGGCGGAACCACGGGTAGCTGCCACGATGCCAGTCATCCGGGGCTTCCATCTGCTGGCCGTCGGCAAAGGACTGACGGAACAGGCCGTACTGATAGTTCAGACCATAGCCGATCGCCGACTGGCCTACCGTCGCCATGGAGTCCAGGAAGCAGGCCGCCAGACGCCCCAGGCCGCCGTTGCCAAGCGCCGGGTCGATCTCCTCTTCCAGCAGGTCGGTCAGGTTAACGTTGTGCGCGTTCAGCACATCGCTCACCTCCTGATACCAGCCCAGGTTAAGCAGATTGTTGCCGGTCAGACGGCCAATCAGGAATTCCATTGAGATGTAGTTAACGTGGCGCTGATCTTTCGCCGGTTCTACTGCGGGTTGGGCGCTCAGTAACTCGGCGAGCGCTCCACTGACGGCCTGCCACCACTGGCGGGAGGTCATCTCTTCAGCGGCATGTAAACCAAAACGCTGCCACTGACGCGTCAGGGCAGCCTGGAATTGAGCTTTGTTGAAAGTAGGCTGTGACATAGGGAATCTGCATCCTGTAGAGAGAAAATAAAACGTTGGCGCTAGTGTGCCTGGCTACTTATGGCTCTTCCTCCTCCTGCCGGGGATTAGGCGGGGAGGAGTAGCGGGGATGAGCGATAAAGTGTGATCGCGGCCACTTTCCACAGCCAGAGTGTGGGGCATTGCAGACGAGATTACCGGGAAGAGTGTCAAAAAATGAAACAGGTTTTCAGAAGAAATATATGAGCGCAGTAATAATTACTTACCTGAAATAATAACTGTAGGATTTTACTGTATCGCAGAGGGTTATTTTACCAGGGTAACCATCCCGAGACTTTATTAACTTTTCACAGCCTTTACGATTCTATATTCCTTTTTATGCTTAACCTTCCGCATGCTCGCCAAACCAGTATCCATGCGCTTTCGAGGCCCATCGGAAAAGTTCCCGCACCCCAGCATATATTTTTGTGACCGAGTGCAAATTAAGGGATATAAAACCCGGACATAACTTGCAATAAAGAGGTTTCTGACCGACCTTATATGCATTAATTACGAAGCGCAAAAAAAATCAAAAATCTCGATTTCCACACAGTGAAGTGAAAACTATGTTGATTCCGTCCAAATTAAGTCGCCCGGTTCGTCTTGACCATACTGTGGTCCGCGAACGCTTGCTGGCGAAACTTTCCGGCGCGAACAATTTTCGACTGGCGCTGGTAACGAGCCCTGCCGGCTACGGCAAAACCACGCTCATTTCGCAGTGGGCATCCGGCAAGACCGATCTTGGCTGGTACTCCCTTGATGAGGGCGATAACCAGCAGGAGCGCTTCGCCAGTTATCTGATCGCCGCCATTCAGCAGGCGACCAACGGACACTGCGTAACCAGCGAAAGCATGGTGCAAAAGCGGCAGTACGCCAGCCTCTCCTCACTGTTTTCCCAACTGTTTATCGAGCTGGCCGAATGGCATCGCCCGCTCTATCTGGTCATTGACGATTATCATCTGATCACCAACCCGGTGATCCATGAGTCGATGCGCTTCTTCCTGCGCCATCAGCCGGAAAACCTGACCCTGGTGGTACTGTCGCGCAACCTGCCGCAGCTGGGCATTGCTAACCTGCGCGTGCGCGATCAGCTGCTGGAAATCGGCAGCCAGCAGCTCTCCTTTACCCATCAGGAGGCGAAGCAGTTCTTTGACTGCCGCCTGAAATCCCCTATCGAGGTGGCGGAAAGCAGCCGCCTGTGCGACGACGTAGCAGGCTGGGCGACCGCCCTGCAGCTTATTGCGCTGTCGGCGCGGCATAACAATAGCCCGACGCAGCAGTCCGCCCGTCGTCTGTCGGGGATCAATGCCAGCCACCTCTCCGATTACCTGGTGGATGAAGTGCTCAACAGCGTCGATCAAACCACCCGTCAGTTTCTGCTGAAAAGCTCCCTGCTGCGCTCGATGAACGATGCCCTGATTGTGCGCGTCACCGGCGAAGACAACGGCCAGATGCGCCTGGAAGAGATTGAGCGTCAGGGGTTGTTCCTGCAGCGTATGGACGACTCCGGCGAATGGTTCAGCTACCATCCGCTGTTTGGCAGCTTCCTGCGCCAGCGCTGTCAGTGGGAGCTGGCGACCGAACTGCCGGAAATCCACCGCGCCGCGGCAGAAAGCTGGATGGCGCAGGGGTTCCCGAGCGAGGCGATTCATCACGCGCTGGCAGCGGGCGATGCCCATATGCTGCGCGATATCCTGCTCAACCACGCCTGGAGCCTGTTTAATCACAGCGAGCTGGCCCTGCTGGAAGAGTCGCTGCGCGCCCTGCCGTGGGAGAGCCTGCTGGAAAATCCACGCCTGGTGCTGCTCCAGGCCTGGCTGATGCAAAGCCAGCATCGCTACAGCGAAGTAAACACCCTGCTGGCCCGCGCCGAGCAGGAGATGAAGGGCGAGATGGATGCCGCCCTGCACGGCGAGTTTAACGCCCTGCGCGCGCAGGTGGCGATCAATGACGGCGACCAGGAAGAGGCCCAGCGCCTGTCGATGGTCGCGCTGGAAGAGCTGCCCCTGGCGAACTTCTACAGCCGTATCGTTGCCACCTCGGTGCATGGGGAAGTGCTGCACTGTAAAGGCGATCTCACCCGCTCCCTGTCGCTGATGCAGCAGACCGAACAGATGGCACGCCGTCACGATGTCTGGCACTACGCGCTGTGGAGCCTGATCCAGCAGAGCGAAATTTTGTTTGCCCAGGGCTTCCTGCAGGCCGCCTGGGAGACGCAGGAAAAAGCATTCAACCTGATCCGCGATCAGCATCTGGAACAGCTGCCAATGCACGAGTTCCTGCTGCGCATTCGCGCCCAGCTTCTGTGGGCGTGGGCACGTCTGGACGAAGCCGAAAGCACCGCCCGTCTTGGGGTCAATGTGCTCTCCACCTATCAGCCGCAGCAGCAGTTGCAGTGTCTGGGCCTGCTGGTGCAGTGCTCCCTGGCGCGCGGCGATCTCGACAACGCCCGGAACCATCTCAACCGCCTGGAAAACCTGCTCGGCAACGGTCAGTACCACAGCGACTGGGTATCGAACGCCGATAAGGTGCGGGTGATCTACTGGCAGATGACCGGCGACAAGAAATCGGCGGCCAACTGGCTGCGCCAGACGCCGAAGCCGGCGTTCGCCAATAACCACTTCCTGCAGAGCCAGTGGCGCAACATTGCCCGGGCGCAGATCCTGTTAGGCGAATTTGAACCGGCCGAGATGGTGCTGGAAGAGCTGAACGAAAATGCCCGCAGCCTGCGTCTGATGAGCGATCTCAACCGCAACCTGCTGCTGCAAAACCAGCTTTACTGGCAGTCAGGCCGTAAGAATGACGCCCAACGCGTGCTGCTGGAAGCGTTGCAGCTGGCGAACCGCACCGGCTTTATCAGCCACTTTGTGATTGAAGGCGAGACTATGGCGCAGCAGCTGCGCCAGTTGATTCAGCTCAACACGCTGCCGGAGCTGGATCAGCACCGTGCCCAGCGCATTCTGCGTGAGATTAACCAGCATCATCGCCACAAGTTTGCCCACTTCGACGAGACCTTTGTGGAGCGTCTGCTGAATCACCCGGAAGTGCCGGAGCTGATCCGCACCAGTCCGCTGACCCAGCGCGAGTGGCAGGTTCTGGGGCTGATTTACTCAGGCTACAGCAACGAGCAGATTGCCGGTGAGCTGGCGGTGGCGGCCACCACCATTAAAACGCATATCCGTAACCTGTATCAGAAGCTGGGCGTCGCCCACCGTCAGGATGCGGTGCAGCATGCGCAGCAGCTGTTGAAGATGATGGGGTACGGCGTGTAGGGCATTGCCCGGCGGCGCTGCGCTTGCGCGGGTCTACGGTTTTGTTGCCATTTATTGCCCGGCGACGCTACGCTTGCACGGGCCTACGGTTTTGTAGGCCGGGTAAGGCGAAGCCGCCACCCGGCACAAACTCAGCACAGTTCTAACTGCAACTTATGATCGCGAATCACTTTTAACACCCCTTCCGGCGGCATCACATCCGTATAGACCGCATTCACCATACTTATGCTGCCCATATTCACCATCGCGTTACGGCCAAACTTGGAGTGATCCACCACCAGCATGACATGGCGCGAGTTCTCAATGATCGCCCGTTTGGTGCGCACTTCGTGGTAGTCAAACTCCAGCAGCGAGCCGTCCGTATCGATACCGCTGATGCCGAGAATGCCAAAGTCGAGGCGGAACTGGGAGATGAAGTCGAGGGTCGCCTCGCCAATAATGCCGCCGTCACGGCTGCGCAGCTCGCCGCCCGCCAGAATGATGCGAAAGTCCTCTTTCTGCATCAGGGTGGTGGCGACGTTGAGGTTGTTGGTCACGATACGCAGGTTTTCATGGCCGAGCAGGGCATGCGCCACCGCCTCCGGCGTGGTGCCGATGTCGATAAACAGCGTCGCGCCGTTGGGGATCTGACTGGCGACCTTACGGGCGATACGCTCCTTTTCCGAGGTCTGCGTCGCCTTGCGGTCATGCCAGGGGGTGTTGACCGAACTGGAGGGCAGCGCCGCGCCGCCGTGGTGGCGCAGGATACGGTTCTGATCGGCCAGGTCGTTGAGGTCGCGGCGGATGGTCTGCGGGCTGACGGCAAACTGCTCCACCAGCTCTTCGGTACTGACGTATCCCTGCTTTTTCACCAGGTCAATAATGGCATCATGACGTTGTGTTTGTTTCATCGGAGTTCCCTGCCAGATTTATGTTCGTTTTCGCGCATTGAGCGTATCGGCAAACGCCATCGCCAGCCCGACCGCCAGCCCGGCAAAGTGAGCACCGTTGGCAATCGCCATACCAAACAGATCAAACCATCCGGCAATAATCCAGATTAACGCGAAAGTCATTAACCCGCGCTGCAGGTAGATACCGCTCTCTGGATCGCGCTCGCCGCGCAGCCAGACATAGCCCATCAGCGCGTAGACCACGCCAGAAAGCCCGCCAAACCACGGGCCGCTGAATTTATGCTGAATAAAGCCGCTAAGCAGCGCGCTGATGAGGGTGAGCACGATGAGCTTGCCGCTGCCGAGCCGTTTCTCCACCGCCCCGCCGAGATACCACCACCACAGCAGGTTAAAGAGGATATGCAGGAACGAGAAGTGCATCAGCGCGTGGGTGAAGTAGCGCCAGAATTCGAACTCTAACGAGGCGTCATAGGGCCAGGCCAGCAGCAGCATGATCTGCTGATCGCCCACCACGCTCATCATAATGAAGACCAGAATGCAGGCCGCCATTAACCCCAGGGTAAACGGCCCCGCGCGTTCGCGCACGGTCGCAAGGAAAGGAAAGCGCTGATAACGCAGGCCGCTACCGGTATGGCCGGACTGCCAGCTCGCCGCCAGATAGCGCGCATCGCCGGGATTTTCCAGAAAACGCGCCAGCTCTGCCTCAACCCGGGCAGCCTGGCTCTCATCCGCCAGCCAGACGTCGGTTTGCGTATGTTGTTGAATGGTAAGAATGACACCCTGCGTCGCCATGTAGTCGACAAACGCCTGGGCGACGCGCGGGTTGTTAAAAGAGGTGATCAGTAGCATCGGCGGCAGTCGCTTATTCCACACAAAAGGGGACAGTATATACCCTAAATGCCCGCGTGCTCGACTTCTGCCGGGAAATGACGGTGCCAGGCATCGAAGCCGCCGTCCACGCTGTAAACCGAGTCATAGCCCTGTTGCAGCAGATATTGCGCCGCCCCCTTACTGCTGTTGCCGTGATAGCACATCACCATCACCGGGGTGTCGAAATCGTTGTCACGCATAAACTCGGCGAGCGAGGCATTGGTCAGATGGAATGCGCCCGGGGTGTGGCCCATCGCAAAACTTTGCGGATCGCGAATATCCACCAGCACTGCGGTGCCCTGGTGCATCTTCTGATGGGCTTCTTCTACGTTAATACATTCAAATTGTTCCATGGTGCTCTCTGTTGTCTGTTCACGTGCCGTGCGGCCTGGGACCGCACTATTTTAACGGTTAGTGTACGTCGTGGCGGCGGGTAAACGCCATTATGTTAGCTCTATCACTCAAAAATGTTTTTTTGATGTTACTAAAATCCATTTCCTTTGCTAATATGAGCGATATCGAACATTTTTGAGCTTTAACGAAAGTGCTGAGGGTACAATGGAAACTAAAGATCTGATTGTAATAGGTGGCGGTATCAACGGTGCAGGCATTGCGGCTGATGCGGCCGGGCGCGGGTTATCTGTCCTGATGCTGGAAGCGCAGGATCTCGCCTGTGCCACCTCCTCCGCCAGCTCCAAACTGATCCACGGTGGCCTGCGTTACCTGGAACACTACGAGTTCCGCCTGGTGAGTGAAGCCCTGGCGGAACGTGAAGTGCTGCTGAAAATGGCTCCCCATATCGCCACGCCGATGCGTTTTCGTCTGCCGCACCGCCCGCATCTGCGCCCGGCATGGATGATCCGCATTGGTCTGTTTATGTACGATCACCTGGGCAAACGCACCAGCCTGCCCGCCTCTGCCGGTGTGCGTTTTGGCGCAGACTCGGTGCTGAAGCCTGAGATTGTGCGCGGATTCGAATATTCCGACTGCTGGGTGGACGATGCCCGCCTGGTACTGGCCAACGCGCAAATGGTTGAACGTAAAGGCGGCGAGGTGAAAACCCGCACCCGCGCGGTCTCGGCGCGCCGGGAAAAAGGGGTGTGGATCGTCGAAGCGGAAGATATCGATACCGGCGAGCGCTTCAGCTGGCAGGCACGCGGGCTGGTGAACGCAACCGGCCCCTGGGTGAAGCAGTTCTTTGACCAGGGGATGCAGCTGCCGTCGCCGTATGGCATCCGCCTGATCAAAGGCAGTCACATTGTAGTGCCGCGCGTCCATACCCAGAAGCAGGCCTATATTCTGCAAAACGAAGACAAGCGCATCGTGTTTGTCATCCCGTGGATGGATGAGTTCTCCATCATCGGCACCACCGACGTGGAGTACAAAGGCGATCCGAAGAACGTTGAGATCGACGAGAGCGAAGTCAGCTATCTGCTGGAGGTCTATAACGCGCACTTTAAAAAGACGCTGGCGCGCGAGGATGTGGTCTGGAGTTACTCTGGCGTACGTCCGCTGTGCGACGACGAATCCGATTCACCGCAGGCTATTACTCGCGACTACACGCTCGATATTCACGACGATCACGGCAAAGCGCCGCTGCTGTCGGTGTTTGGCGGCAAGCTCACCACCTACCGTAAGCTGGCGGAACATGCGATGGAAAAACTGGCCCCCTTCTACCAGGGTATCGGCCCGGCATGGACCAAAGGCGCGGTGCTGCCCGGCGGTGATATCGGCGGCAACCGCGATGACTATGCGGCAAAACTGCGCCGTCGCTATCCGTTTATCAGCGAATCCATGGCCCGCCACTTTGCCCGCACCTACGGCAGCAATAGCGAGCTGATCCTGAACGGGGCGAAGGATCTGACCGATCTGGGCGAACATTTTGGCCATGAGTTTTACGAGGCGGAACTGCGCTACTTAGCCGACCACGAGTGGGTACGCCGCGCGGACGATGCGCTCTGGCGTCGCACCAAAGAGGGGATGTGGCTTAATGCGGAACAACAGTCGCGCGTGGCGCTGTGGCTGGCGCAGCGTATGGGAAAGCGTGAGCTGTCGTTAGCATCATAAAAAATGCCCGGTGGCGCTAACGCTTACCGGGCCTACAGGTTTCATGCGGGCTTCGTGCCCGGTGGCGCTGGCGCTTACCGGGCCTACAAAAGACAAATGAACGTAGGCCGGGTAAGGCGCAGCCGCCACCCGGCGTTTTTTTTACAACCGCACCGGTTTGATATGCCAGATGTTCTCGGCATACTCCTGAATGGTGCGATCCGACGAGAAGTAGCCCATATTGGCGATGTTGTGCATCGCTTTGGTGGCCCACTCTTCCGGCTTACGGTACAGCTCGTCCACCCGGTCCTGACAATCCACATAGCTGCGGTAGTCCGCCAGCACCTGGTAGTGGTCACCGAAGTTAATCAGCGAATCCACCAGGTCGCGATAGCGGCCAGGCTCATCCGGGTTAAATACCCCGGTGCCGATCTGGGTCAGCACCTGACGCAGCTCTTCATCCTGCTCGTAATAATCACGCGGTGAGTAGCCCTTAGCACGCAGCGCCTCCACCTCTTCTGTGGTGTTACCGAAGATAAAGATGTTCTCTTCACCCACGTGCTCCAGCATCTCAACATTGGCGCCATCCAGCGTGCCGATGGTCAGCGCGCCGTTGAGGGCAAACTTCATGTTACTGGTGCCCGACGCCTCGGTGCCTGCGGTGGAGATCTGCTCCGAGAGATCGGCGGCCGGAATGATCAGCTGGGCCAGACTCACGCTGTAGTTCGGGATGAAGACGACCTTCAGCTTGTCGCCAATCTGCGGATCGTTATTGATCACCTTCGCCACATCGTTGATCAGATGAATAATGTGCTTCGCCATGTAGTAGGCCGACGCCGCTTTCCCGGCGAAAATGTTCACGCGTGGCACCCAGTCCGCATCAGGGTCGGCCTTGATGCGGTTGTAGCGGGTGATCACGTGCAGCACGTTCATCAGCTGACGCTTGTACTCGTGGATACGTTTGATCTGGACGTCGAACAGCGCTTTCGGGTTAGCGACTACGTTCAGATGCAGCGCCATCCACACCGCCAGCCGCTTTTTATTGAGCAGCTTGGCATCACGCACCGCTTTATTCACCGTCGGGAAGTCAGCATGCTGCTCAAGCTCGCTCAGCTGGCTTAAATCGGTCCGCCAGGTGCGACCGATGTTCTCGTCGAGCACATCGGAGAGCGGCTGGTTCGCCAGCGCCAGCCAGCGGCGCGGCGTTACCCCGTTGGTGACGTTGCAGAAACGCATCGGGAAGATTTTCGCAAAGTCTGCGAACAGCGACTGCACCATCAGGTTCGAGTGCAGCTCAGACACGCCATTGACCTTGTGGCTGATCACCACCGCCAGCCACGCCATGCGCACCCGGCGGCCATTGGATTCATCAATGATCGAGGTGCGGCTCAGCAGGCCGGTGTCGTGCGGATACTGCTCCTGCAACGTTCTCAGGAAGAAGTCGTTAATCTCAAAGATAATCTGCAGGTGGCGCGGCAGGATTTTGCCCAGCATATCCACCGGCCAGGTTTCCAGCGCTTCGCTCATCAACGTGTGGTTGGTGTAGGAGAAGACCTGGCAGGTCACCTCAAACGCCTCGTCCCAGCTGAACTTATGCTCGTCAATCAGCAGGCGCATCAGCTCAGGGATCGACAACACCGGGTGGGTATCATTCAGGTGAATCGCGATCTTATCCGCCAGATTGGCGTAGGTTTTGTGCAGCTGGTAGTGACGGCTCAGGATATCCTGAATGGTCGCGGAGACCAGGAAGTACTCCTGACGCAGGCGCAGCTCGCGCCCGGAGTAGGTGGAATCATCCGGATAGAGCACCCGGGAGACGTTCTCGGAGTGGTTTTTATCTTCCACCGCCGCGAAGTAGTCGCCCTGGTTGAACTTACCGAGGTTAATCTCGCTACTGGCCTGGGCGTTCCACAGGCGCAGCGTGTTGGTGGCGTCAGTGTCGTAGCCGGGAATGATCTGATCGTAAGCCACGGCCAGGATCTCTTCGGTCTCGACCCAGCGGCTCTTCTTGCCTTCCTGCTGAATACGGCCACCGAAGCGGACTTTATAACGGGTATTGTGGCGCTTGAACTCCCACGGGTTGCCGTACTCCAGCCAGTAGTCCGGAGACTCTTTCTGTCGGCCATCGACAATGTTCTGTTTGAACATGCCGTAATCGTAGCGGATACCGTAGCCACGCCCTGGCAGGGCGAGGGTCGCCAGCGAATCGAGGAAGCAGGCTGCCAGACGACCCAGACCACCGTTGCCGAGGCCAGGGTCGTTCTCTTCGTCAATCAGCTCTTCTAAATCTAACCCCATCTCTTCCAGCGCGGTTTTGACGTCGTCATAGATACCCAGCGACAGCAGCGCGTTGGAAAGGGTGCGGCCAATCAAAAACTCCATCGACAGATAGTAAACCTGGCGAGTCTCCTGTGAGAGCTGAGCGCGGTTGGAGCGCAGCCAGCGCTCAACCAGCCGGTCACGCACCGCAAACAGGGTGGCGTTGAGCCATTCATGTTTGTTGGCGATGACCGGGTCTTTGCCAATGGTGAACATCAGCTTGTAAGCAATGGAGTGCTTTAACGCCTCAATGCTTACCGTGGGAGACGCATAGGAAAAGGGTGCATTCATATCTCTGATTCCAGCATTGTTACATCAAGCGTTGATAAAGATCGCGGTAGGACTGCGCCGCAACTTGCCAGCTAAAATCCATGGCCATCGCCTGACGTTGAACAAAACGCCATAAAGAAGGACGTGACCACAACACGAAAGCACGACGAATCGCGCGTAACAGCGACCAGGCATTACTGTCTTCAAAGACAAATCCGGTGGCGATCCCATCCGCCAGATTCTCCAGCGAGGTGTCGGATACGGTATCCGCCAGCCCGCCAGTACGCCGCACCAGTGGCAGTGTGCCGTACTTCAGACCATACAGCTGGGTTAAGCCGCAGGGCTCAAAACGGCTCGGCACCAGAATAACGTCTGCGCCCGCCATGATGCGGTGCGAAAACGCTTCGTGATAGCCAATCTGCACACCCACCTGTCCCGGATGTTCGGCGGCGGCGGCGAGGAAGCCCTCCTGCAGTACCGGATCGCCCGCCCCCAGCAGCGCCAGTTGTCCGCCCTGCTCCAGCAGGCCCGGCAGCGCCTCGAGCACGAGATCGAGTCCTTTCTGGCTGGTCAGACGGCTTACCACCGCAAACAGCGGCACCTTGTCGTTGACCTTCAGTCCCATGGCAACCTGCAGCTGACGTTTGTTCTCGGCCTTATCTTCCACGGAGTCGCGGTTATAGCGCGCGCCCAGCAGCAGATCGGTTTCCGGACTCCAGATTTTTTCATCCACGCCGTTGAGAATGCCCGACAGTCGGCCTTCGCGATGGCGCTGGCTGAGCAGCCCCTCCATCCCATAGCCAAACTGCGCTTCGGTGATCTCCCGCGCGTAGGTTGGACTGACGGCGGTAATGTGATCGGCGTAGTAAAGCCCGGCCTTGAGGAAGGAGATCTGCCCCTTAAACTCCAGCCCGTGCATATTAAAGAATGACCATGGCAAATCGATGTCATCCATATGTTTGGCGAAATACATGCCCTGGTATGCCAGGTTATGCACGGTAAAGACCGACTTCGCCGGATGGCCGCGTGCCGCCAGATAGGCTGGCGCTAACCCGGCGTGCCAGTCGTGGGCATGCACCACGTCCGGACGCCAGAACGGATCCAGCCCACAGGCCATCTCCGCCCCTACCCAGCCGAGCAGCGCGAAACGCAGCACGTTATCGGTATAGGCAAACAGGTTAGTGTCGTGGTACGGGCTCCCTGGGCGGTCATAAAGATGCGGCGCGTCAATCAGGTAGATGCCCACGCCGTTGTAATGGCCAAACAGTAATGTGATGCGCCCGGCAAAGGTCTCGCGGCGGCTGACGATCTGCGCGTCAGGCACGCCGCGACGAATATCTGGAAAAGCGGGTAACAGCACGCGGGTATCAACCCCACCTGCAATTTGCGCCGCCGGTAACGCCCCTATCACATCCGCCAACCCGCCGGTTTTGAGCAACGGGAACATTTCAGAACAAACGTGTAAAACCTGCATCATCGCTCCTGTTTGATCTGCAGTTTACGCAGCATTTCACGCGTAACCAGCACGATACCTTCTTCTGAGCGGTAGAAACGGCGCGCGTCCTCTTCCGCATTTTCTCCAATTACCATGCCTTCCGGAATCACGCAGGCACGGTCGATAACGCAACGACGCAGGCGGCACGAGCGGCCCACCCAGACGTCGGGTAACAGCACTGATGAATCAATATTGCAGAAGGAGTTCACCCGCACGCGCGGGAACAACACCGACTGCACCACCACCGAGCCGGAGATAATGCACCCGCCGGAAACCAGCGAGTTCAGGGTCATGCCGTGGCTGCCCGAACGGTCCTGGACAAATTTTGCCGGCGGCAGAGACTCCATATGAGTACGAATCGGCCAGTTATGGTCGTACATATCCAGTTCCGGCGTGACAGAGGCCAGATCGAGGTTAGCCTTCCAGTACGCCTCCAGGGTTCCTACATCGCGCCAGTACGGTTCTGAATTCGGATCGGACTGCACGCAGGAGAGCGGGAAAGGATGTGCATAGGCCATGCCAGATTTGGTGATTTTCGGGATGATGTCTTTGCCGAAGTCGTGGCTGGATTTTTCATCCTTGTCGTCCTCTTCCAGCAGCTGGTAAAGGTAATCTGCATCAAAGACATAGATACCCATGCTGGCAAGCGCTTTAGTGTCATCGCCCGGCATTGAAGGTGGGTTTGCCGGTTTTTCCACGAAATCGATCACCTTGTCGTTTTCGTCCACCGCCATGACGCCAAACGCCGTCGCCTCGGCAACGGGCACCGGCAAACAGGCTACGGTGCAGCGCGCCCCTTTTTCGACATGGTCGATAAGCATGCGCGAGTAGTCCTGCTTGTAGATATGGTCCCCGGCAAGGATCACCACATACTCGGCGTTATAACGGCGGATGATATCGAGGTTCTGCGTGACCGCATCGGCGGTGCCGCGGTACCAGTTTTCGCCATGTACGCGCTGTTGGGCAGGCAACAGATCGACAAACTCGTTCATCTCCTCACTGAAGAACGACCAGCCGCGCTGAATGTGCTGCACCAGAGTGTGTGACTGATACTGGGTAATGACGCCAATACGGCGAATGCCTGAGTTGAGGCAATTGGACAGAGCAAAATCGATAATACGGAATTTACCGCCGAAGTGGACGGCGGGTTTGGCGCGCTTGATCGTTAAATCTTTTAATCGGGTACCGCGGCCGCCAGCAAGAATCAGGGCAACAGACTTCAATGGCAGCTGACGCGCCAACATTAGAGGGTCGTTCTTATCTAACCTAACCATGATCAACTCCTTTTATTATCATCTCTGGAATACACATACACCGTGCGCAGGCCCATGCCAGACAGTCATAACGACCGGATTATCCTCTCCGGCAAATGGGGGGATAGCCCGCCACTCCCCTTCAGGTAAAATAATTTCTGCGACCTCATCTGTGGCATTGAGGGTGATGAGCCAGCAATCCGAAAGCAGGATTTGCAGGCGCGGCACACCGTTCTGCCACTCGTGCGCACCTAACGGTTGCGCCATTTTATTTAACCAGCGAACGTTGCCGTCGCCCTCTTCCCACCACCGATCCTCGGTGAGCGCCGGGAGCTGCTTACGCAGATGGACCAACGCGGCAGTAAAGGCGACGAGTCCCTCGTTTGCCTGCTGCCAGTCAAGCCAGGTTAACGCGTTATCCTGGCAATAAGCATTGTTGTTGCCGTGCTGACTGTGGCCATGTTCATCGCCCGCCAGCAGCATCGGCGTACCCTGTGACAGTAAAAGCGTCGTCAGCAGCGCATGCACGCTGGCGCGGCGCCGCTCGATCACATCCAGATTGCCACTTAACCCTTCAACGCCATGGTTAAAACTGTGGTTACTGGAGGTGCCGTCACGGTTCTCTTCACCGTTTGCTTCATTGTGTTTCTGATTGAAACAAACGCAGTCGCGCAAGGTGAAACCGTCGTGCGCCGTCAACAGGTTGATCGACGCGGAAGGCAAGCGCCCGTTGCGTTTAAACAGATCGCTGGAAGCGGCGAAACGTCCGGCAAATGTTCCCAAAGAGAGATCGCGCGCCAACCAGAAGCGGCGCGCCGCATCACGATAGTGATCGTTCCACTCCGCAAACGGCGGCGGGAAATTTCCCACCTGGTAGCCGCCCGGGCCGATATCCCAGGGTTCTGCAATCAGCTTCACACCTGAGAGCAGCGGGCAGTTTTTTATCGCCTCAAACAGCGGCGACTGCTGGCTGAATTCCGGCGTGCGTCCCATCACCGACGCAAGATCAAAACGAAAACCGTCGACATGGAAGGTTTCAACCCAGTACTTCAGGCAGGCATACGCATAGTCTGTCACTGCCGGATGGCTGAGATTGAGAGTGTTACCGCAACCGGTCCAGTTGTGATAATCACCATCCTCTCTTAACCAATAATAGCTAGGGTTATCAATTCCGCGCAGGGAGAACGTCGGCCCCTCAAGATCCAGCTCGGCGCTGTGATTGAGGACGATATCCAGAATGACCTCGATACCCGCTTCGTGCAGCGCCTTCACCGCGTCACGAAACTCATCTCTTGCCCGGTCGGGATGCGAGGCATAGCGCGGTTCAAGGGCGAACATCGCCATTGGGTTATAGCCCCAGTAGTTACTGAGACCGAGGCGTTGCAGGCGCGGCTCGCTGGCGAAATGGGCCACCGGCAATAATTCCAGCGCAGTGATGCCGAGGTGCTTAAAATAAGCAATCATCACCGGGTGGCTGAGCGCTTTGTAGGTGCCGCGGATATCTTCGGGGAGGTCAGGGTGCAGCCAGGTCAGCCCTTTGACATGGGCTTCATAGATAACCGTTTTGCCCCACGGTATGTTGGGCGGGGCGTCCTCTTCCCAGTCGTAGTGATCGCTGACCACGACGCTTTTTGGCGCAACGGCCGCACTGTCACGGTGATCCGGGGTATCTTTGCCGCTGTGCAGCAGGGGATCATCATTCAGCGTGCCTTCGACCTGATACGCGCGCGGGTCAAGCAGCAGTTTTGCCGGGTTAAAGCGCAGCCCCTTTGCCGGATCCCACGGGCCATAAACCCGAAAGCCATAGCGCATGCCGGGGCGGGCATGTTCCAGATAGCCATGCCAGATATCGCCGCTGCGCGCCACCATATCGTACCGATGTTCAATGCCTTTGCCGTCAAACACGCAGAGTTCAACCCGATCAGCGTGGGCGGAAAAGAGAGTGAAATTCACTCCTTTTCCGTCATAGCATGCGCCAAGCGGAGCGGGTTTACCTGCGGCGAGTTGCGTCATTCCCCCTCCCGGACCAGCCAGATAGTGGCTAACGGCGGCAACGTAATGCTCAGGGATTGTGGACGACCGTGGCTCTCCTGCTCATCGCTCTGTACCAGCCCCCCGTTACCCGCGTTGCTGCCGTGATAGTGCATGGAGTCGGTATTCAGCACTTCACGCCATTTGCCTGGCTGATTGATGCCGAAACGGTAGTGATGGCGCGTCACCGGGGTGAAGTTACTGGCGACGATAATTTCGTTACCCGCCTTGTCGCGACGGACAAAGATCAGCACCGAGCGCTCGTGGTCATCCACCACCAGCCACTCAAAGCCGTAATCATCAAAGTCGAGTTCGTGCAGGGCTTTGTGGTGACGGTAGGTATGGTTGAGGTCGCGCACCAGGCGCTGAACGCCGTGGTGCCAGTTGTCGCCCCCTTCCAGCAGATGCCAGTCGAGGCTCGCATCGTGGTTCCACTCGCGGCCCTGGGCGAACTCGTTGCCCATAAACAGCAGCTTTTTCCCCGGGAAGGCGAACATCCAGCCGTAGTAAGCGCGCAGATTGGCAAATTTCTGCCACGCGTCTCCTGGCATACGGTCGAGAATCGATTTTTTGCCGTGCACCACTTCATCGTGGGAGAGCGGCAGGACAAAGTTCTCGGTGCCGTTATAGAGCATGCCGAAGGTCAGTTTGTCGTGATGATACTGACGATGCACCGGATCCAGCTTCATGTAATCCAGGGTGTCATGCATCCAGCCCAGGTTCCACTTGTACCAGAAGCCCAGCCCGCCCATTGACGGCGGACGGGAGACGCCCGGGAAGTCGGTGGACTCTTCAGCCATCGTGACCGCCCCTGGCGCCTGTTCGCCAAGAATGCGGTTGGTGCTGCGCAGAAACTCAATCGCTTCCAGGTTTTCACGGCCCCCGAACTCGTTCGGGATCCACTCGCCCTCTTTGCGGCTGTAGTCGCGGTAGATCATCGAGGCGACGGCGTCCACGCGCAGGGCATCAATGCCGAAACGCTCGATCCAGTAGAGGGCGTTGCCCACCAGGTAGTTGGTCACTTCCCGACGGCCATAGTTATAGATCAGGGTATTCCAGTCCTGGTGATAGCCTTCCCGCGGGTCGCTGTGCTCATACAGGCTGGTGCCGTCAAATTGCGCGAGGCCAAAATCATCGGACGGGAAGTGGCCTGGCACCCAGTCGAGGATCACGTTCAGCCCGGCGGCGTGCGCGGCGTTGATAAAATAGCGGAAGTCGTCGCGGGTGCCGAAACGGCGGGTCGGGGCATACATCCCGGTTGGCTGGTAGCCCCAGCTGCCGTCAAACGGATGCTCGTTAATGGGCAGCAGTTCCAGATGGGTAAAGCCCATCCACTTCACATAGGGGATCAGTTGGTCGGCCAGCTCCCGGTAGCTGAGCCAGAAGTTGTTGTCGGTATGACGACGCCAGGAGCCAAGATGGACTTCATAAATAGAGATCGGCATATCGAACTGGTTCGCCCGAATACGCTCTTCGCTCTGGGCGACTTTCTCCGGCAGGCCGCAAATGAGTGACGCCGTTTCCGGGCGCATCTGCGCTTCGAAGGCATACGGATCAGCCTTGATGCGCAGCTTGCCCTGCGCATCGATCAGCTCATATTTGTAGAGCTGGCCGTTCAGGGCTCCGGGGATAAATAGCTCCCAGATGCCGGTTTCACGCCGCAGACGCATCGGATGGCGACGGCCATCCCAGTAGTTGAACTGCCCCACTACGGAGACGCGCTGGGCATTCGGCGCCCAGACGGTAAAACGGGTGCCGGTGACGCCATCCATGGTGTCGGCATGGGCGCCAAGCGTTTCATAAGGACGCAGGTGCGTACCTTCAGACAGTAGCCAGGCATCCATCTCCTGCAACAGTGGACCAAAGCGATAGGGATCGTCGATCAGATTCTGTTGTCCATGCCAGATCACAGCGAGCTGGTAGCGGAAGAAATTTTTACGGCGGGCCATCACGCCAGCGAAAAAGCCGCGTGAATCGAGACATTCGAGTTTCCCGACCTTGCGGCCGGTTTTAGGTTCAATCACCCACACTTCCGTTGCGTCAGGTAACAGTGCCCGGACTTCCAGGCCGGCATCAGTGCGGTGCATGCCAAGTACAGAAAACGGATCCGCAAAGTGACCCGTAATAAGCGCATTAATCACGTCTCTATCAATACGAACGGACATGGTATTCATCCTGTTTTTTTAGTTGCCGCCCCTTTCGCGCGCCGGGTACGACCTTGATGTGACCTGAACGGAACCGCACATTGTGCATCCTCTCTGTTCCGTTCAACCTCCAGGCGGAATATGTGACATCCCGCATAAAGCATAGCCAACGCTTTATATGACTCCTGAAAAATTATGGACCATTTGGCGTTTACTCCATGTAGTACGCAAAAAAAGGGGTGATAAATCACCCCTTAGTATTAAGTATTTATTACGCGAGCTGGCGCAGCATTCTGCGCAGCGGTTCGGCAGCACCCCACAACAGCTGGTCGCCGACGGTAAAGGCGGAGAGGTACTCCGGCCCCATATTTAGTTTACGCAGACGGCCTACCGGGGTAGATAATGTGCCGGTGACGGCCGCAGGGGTCAGTTCGCGCATGGTGATGTCGCGGTCGTTTGGCACCACTTTCGCCCACGCATTGTGTGATGCGAGCAGTTCTTCCACGGTTGGGATAGACACATCTTTTTTCAGTTTAATGGTGAATGCCTGGCTGTGGCAGCGCAGTGCACCGATGCGCACGCACAGGCCATCAACTGGGATCGCGGAAGCGGTACGCAGGATTTTGTTGGTCTCAGCCTGGCCTTTCCACTCTTCGCGGGTCTGGCCATTATCCAACTGTTTGTCGATCCACGGGATCAGGCCACCGGCCAGCGGTACGCCGAAGTTATCCACCGGCAGCTCGCCGCTGCGGGTCAGCTGAGTCACTCTGCGTTCGATATCGAGGATAGCGGACGCCGGGTTTGCCAGCTCATCAGCAACACTGTGGTGCAGTTGGCCCATCTGGGTCAGCAGTTCGCGCATATGGCGCGCGCCGCCGCCGGAGGCCGCCTGGTAGGTCGCCACAGAGACCCACTCCACCAGATCCTGAGCAAACAGGCCACCCAGCGACATCAGCATCAGGCTGACGGTGCAGTTGCCGCCCACGAAGGTCTTCACGCCCTTGTTCAGGCCGTCGGTAATGACATCTTGGTTAACCGGGTCAAGAATAATGATGGCGTCGTCTTTCATGCGCAGCGAAGAGGCCGCGTCAATCCAGTAGCCCTGCCAGCCGCTTTCACGAAGCTTTGGATAAATTTCGTTGGTATAATCGCCGCCCTGGCAGGTGACAATAATATCCAGCGCCTTCAACGCTTCCAGATCGTAAGCATCCTGCAATGTGCCTGTGGTACCCCCAAAGGACGGTGCAGCCTGGCCGAGCTGGGAAGTGGAGAAGAAGACCGGACGGATAGCGTCGAAATCGCGCTCTTCAACCATGCGTTGCATGAGTACAGAGCCGACCATACCGCGCCAGCCGATAAAACCAACGTTTTTCATAGCATTTTTTTCCTGCAGAGGGTGTGTGCTGTTTGTGCAAGCCAGTATTGAACTGGGATATGCTTCACATTACAAAATGCTGCCAAAGTCGCAAGCGAAATTAATCGATGATTGCCCGGCTATCAGAAAAAGAGCTAATCATCGGGGAAACCATACAAGTATCAGGGATAATTTACGATGAGTGAAATCATTTCCGCAGCTGTTTTATTGATCCTAATTATGGATCCACTCGGAAACTTGCCTATTTTCATGTCGGTGTTGAAGCACACCGAGCCGAAGCGCCGTCGGGCCATCATGATCCGCGAGCTGCTCATCGCTCTGCTGGTGATGTTTATCTTCCTGTTTGCCGGCGAGAAAATTCTCGCATTCCTGAACTTACGCGCTGAAACGGTCTCCATTTCCGGCGGGATCATTCTGTTCCTGATTGCCATCAAAATGATTTTCCCGAGCACCGAAGGCAACAGCAGCGGCCTGCCTGCGGGTGAAGAGCCGTTTATTGTGCCGCTGGCGATCCCGCTGGTCGCCGGGCCGACCATCCTGGCGACGCTGATGCTGCTGTCGCATCAGTATCCGAACCAGATGAGCCATCTGGTGATTGCCCTGCTGATTGCCTGGGGCGGAACGTTCATCATTCTGCTGCAGTCGTCGCTGTTTTTGCGCCTGCTGGGGGAGAAAGGGGTAAATGCGCTGGAGCGGCTGATGGGGCTGATTCTGGTGATGATGGCGACACAGATGTTCCTGGATGGGATTCGGGCGTGGATGAAGGGGTGAGGGTTTATGGGGTGATGGGGTGAGAATATGCGGCGGGGGTGGTAGTTCCGTTCACTTTACTGCCAGTACTTCTCTGTTACACCCGCGCCGGTAGCCCGGGTGTCGCTGTAGCTTTTTTACTTTCCTGTAATTTGGACATCGCGTTAAGAAATGTAGGCCGGGTAAGCACAAGCGCCACCCGGCGTTTTACAGCAGCACGACACCTTCATCTGTGCGCAGCCAGCGCGGTGCTTTTAGCGTATCGCTATAAAAACTGACCAGTTCCTGGAGTAAATCTTCTGCCACTCTTTCATCACTTTTTGACAGGGATTGATTGAGAAGTAGCTGTGTTAATAGCTGGCAGTAACGCCCAAGCTGATCTGCTTCCGGCTCAAAGACCGGCACGTCCAGCGGCAAGTCATCCACCGTCAGGCTCGCTTTTAAATGCTCGGGTACAGGTTCAAGCAGGGTTGGCTGAAGCAGAGCAAGACAAGCTGAAAGCCGCCCGCACAGCGCCATCTTTTGCGCCGGATCGTCGCACTCGGCCAGTACATCAACAAAGCGCGCACAGTTATCCGCCAGCGCGGTGAAATCCGTGTTGTGATCGAAGGGTGTGGTGAATAAAGAGTGAGAAAAGCTAAGGGTAGTAGTCATAAGACAGCCTCTGATGAGTTAATTTGACCACCACAGAAGGGACCAACCTTACTGGTGATGGACTGAACGGAGTTGGTCCTACCGGCCTCATCAGCTACCGGCGCACCTTGCGGTGCCACCGTCCAGCCCACCATTGAGGTGTAACGGGCTGCGCGATAAAAACGAGCTTTATCACGGATGAGAATAACAGGGGACCAACCCTGACGCCCGATTTTGCAGGCGTGGCGAGAAGATACCGCTTTGCTGAGGGTGTATCAAGCGAGGCTCTGGAAGGCTGCTCGCATAACCCGAAATTAAATCTCCAGCGGCAAAAGTAGTCAGATAAGCACAACACCCGCAGCGGCTCCCTGTTCCGGCTGAAAATCGCCGAAGCGTTGACGGGAGGCCGGGGCGAGGCGCAGGGATGCGCCGAGAGGGGGCGACCTACAGGGATGTAGGATCGCCCCCGACCCGATAGCCGGAAGGAATAAGCTGAGGGCACCGCGAAGCGGCGATTTTCCTGGCCGGGAGCCGGGGTGGTCAGGGGGGCGGCGGCGAGCCCCCCTGACACGTTCACGGGTTCTGGCGCCCCAGAGAAGCATTGAACGTAAAGTGAACGGAACCGCCAACGGAGCCGCATGTTCTCCTGCACGCACAAAAAAGCCGGGTGGCGGCTACGCCTTACCCGGCCTACGTCCCTGTCCGCATAACCCGAAATTAAATCTCCAGCGGCGAAAGTAGTCAGATAAGCACAACACCCGCAGCGGCTCCCTGGTCCGGCTGAAAATCGCCGAAGCGTTGACGGGAGGCCGGGGCGAGGCGCAGGGACGCGCCGAGAGGGGGCGACCTACAGGGATGTAGGATCGCCCCCGACCCGATAGCCGGAAGGAATAAGCTGAGGGCACCGCGAAGCGGCGATTTTCCTGGCCGGGAGCCGGGGTGGTCAGGGGGGCGGCGGCGAGCCCCCCTGACACGTTCACGGGTTCTGGCGCCCCAGAGAAGCTTTGAACGTAAAGTGAACGGAACCACCGCCATTGCCACATGTTCACCGCCGGGTGGCGGCTATGCCTTACCCGGCCTACGTTTCCTGCACGCACAAAAAAGCCGGGTGGCGGCTACGCCTTACCCGGCCTACGGTTTACGGTAGCCGCTAGTTCAACAACGTAAACGCAATCATCCCGACAATCGCCCCGGTCGTCCCGAGGATAGTTTCCATCATCGTCCAGGTCTTCAGCGTCTGCGCTTCCGTCGCCCCGGTAAATTTACCGAACAACCAGAATCCCGCGTCGTTCACATGAGAGACCACAATAGATCCCCCCGCGATACAGATAGAGAGCGCCGCCATCTGCGCGCCGGAGTAGTTCAGCTGTTCAATCACCGGCATCACCAGCCCGACGGCGGTCAAACAGGCCACGGTAGCGGAGCCCTGAATGATACGCACCGCCGCAGCCAGCACGAAGCAGGTCACCGCAATCGGCAGACCCATACCGGTAAGCGCCCCACCTAACGCCGGGCCAACGCCGGAATCCACCAGCACCTGCTTGAACACCCCACCCGCACCGATCACCAGCAGAATAATACCCGCCGGTTGCAGCGCTGCACCGCAGATCTCCATCACGCGGTCTTTCGCCATGCCCTGGCGCATTGCCAGACCATAAATCGCCACCAGACAGGCCACCAGGATCGCCGTGAACGGGTGACCGATAAACTCAAACCATTCGTAGGCGGTAGAGCCTTCCGGCACAAAGCGCGCGGCGATGGTTTTGAGCCCGACCAGCACCAGCGGCAGCAGGATCAGGGCGAGGCTAAAGCCGAAGGAGGGCATTTTGTTTTCGCCCAGATGCGGCTCGGTGATCTCGTCAGGAATGTGCAACTCAACGTAACGGCTGATAAAGTTACCCCACAGCGGACCGGCAATGAGCATGCCCGGGATTGCCGCGCACAGGCCGATGAGGATCATCCAGCCAAAATCAGCGTGCATCTGCGAGGCCAGCAGCATCGGCGCGGGGCCAGGCAGCAGGAACGCGGCGGCGGCGGCGACACCGGCAAACAGCGGAATAACAAGCTTCACAAGGTTGGTGCCGGTGTGGCGCGCCATCGAAAACGCCACGCTAATCAGCAGCACTACCGCCACTTCAAAAAACAGCGGCAGGGCGCAAATCAGACCGGCCAGACCGATGGCGTAATGCGCCCGGCTGTGACCGAAAGATTTCAGCATCTTGACGGCGATCTGATCGACCGCGCCGGTTTCATGCAGGATTTTGCCAAACATCGCGCCAAGCGCGACCACAATCGCCAGGAAGCCCAGCGTGCCTCCCATCCCTTTTTCCATGGTCGCAGCGATTTTGTCGAGCGGCATGCCGGAAAAGAGACCTGCACCAATAGAGACCACCATCAAAGCCACGAAGGCGTGCATACGGGCCTTCATGACCAAAAACAGCAGTAGCAGCACGGAGCCTACTGCTGTTAAAACAAGCGTTAACGTACTCAAAACTTACTGCCTTTTGTTGATGACCTCAATGGTGCTTGCCACAACACCGTCTAACGGTTGATCGATATCGACCACCAGCACATCGCTTTCATCTGCGCCCGGCTCTTGCAGGGTTTCAAACTGCGTCACCAGCATCTGGGTCTTAAAGAAGTGCCCTTTGCGCGCTTTCAGACGGCTTTCGATCACCTCAAAGTCGCCCTTCAGGTAGATGAAAGAGAGGTTGGCGTTACCTTCGCGCAGCTGGTCGCGGTAGGCTTTTTTCAACGCAGAGCAGACGATCAGCGAGACTTTGTTGGTGCGCTGCATGGCAAACGCCGCATCGTTCAGGGCCTGCAGCCATGGTTTACGATCGTCGTCGTTCAGCGGCTCACCTGAGGCCATTTTGTTGATGTTGCTGCGCGGATGGAGAAAATCACCATCAAGAAACGCAGCATGGATTTGATGTGCCACTTCGCTGGCAACGGCGGACTTACCGCTACCGGAAACGCCCATCAGGACATAAACGTGGTGATCTGGATTTGTGGTGCTCAAAGTATGTCCCTCAGTCGATTGTTACGGGTAACAGTTATCGGTAACATTGTCCTGCCGGGGCTGAAGAGAAGCAATATCCAAACGTGCGCGAAGTGAATAAGTGTGAGCTAGTTCAAACTTGTCACGCTAAATAGATCCGCCTGGTGACAGGGTGAAACCTAAATCTAACATTTTAGGCGACACCGCTTCACCACGAATGCGCGCCAGCAGGCGTTCCGCACCGATACGGCCCATGCGTTCACGCGGCGTCAGGACGCTCGCCAGACGCGGCTCCATGACCTGGCCGATGTCGTGACCGTGGAAACCGGCAATCGCCATATCCTGCGGGATTTTCAGGCCCAGACGCTGGCATTCAAAAGCGGCGCCCACCGCGAGGTCATCGTTAGTACAGAAGATGCCATCAAGCTGCGGATATTCACGACGCGCCTGACGCATCAGCTCAATGCCGGAGGTGTAGGAAGAGGACTGCTCTACCATCACACTGTAGGGCGTTAAGTTCGCGTCGAGCATCGCCTGCTCGTACCCCTTCTGTTTGATGATAGTACGTTCGTCCAGACGTGCGCCAAGATAGGCGACATGGCGATGGCCGCGGGCGATGATCGCCGCCGTCATCTGCCGGGCCGCTTCAAAGTTATCGAACCCGACCGCGATATCCAGGCACGGCGACTGGCTGTCCATCAGTTCCACCACCGGAATACCCGCCACTTCGATCATCTTCAGCGTGCGTGGGGTGTGGGTGCGTTCGGTCAGGATCAGGCCGTCAATGTTCCAGGAAAGCATAGATTCGAGACGCTCCTCTTCCAGCTCCGGCTTGTAGCCGTAGTGGGCGAGCATGGTCTGATAGCCAAAGGCGTCGGTGACGCTTTCGATGCCGCGAAGCACCTCGGCGAAAACCTGGTTGGTTAAGGAGGGAAGCAGGACGCCCACCGCACGGCTGGTCGCATTCGAGAGAATGTCGGGTGCACGGTTGGGGATATAACCCAGTTCATCGAGAGCAGCAGCAATCTTGCCACGTAAGGCCACGGAAACCTGTTCCGGGTTACGTAAAAAACGGCTGACCGTCATTTTGGTCACACCGACGCGATCGGCGACATCCTGAAGTACGGGGCGTTTCTTTTTCATCGTCCTGAGAAATCATGAGTGAGAGATTTTCTCAGTTTATCACGGACAAAGCGCAACCTTCCCCGTTTAAAGGGAAGGTTGCGTAATTATTTAGACCGGCGGCAGGTCGAACAGCAGGATTTCAGCGGCGCTGTCAGCATGGACAGAGATCGCCTGCTCATCCCAGATGGCCAGACCGTCGCTGGTGGTCGCTTTAGTGCCGTTGATGGTCACGTCGCCTTTCACCACCTGGATCCACACTTTACGGTTGGCGGCAATCTGGTGCACAGACTGCTCATCTTTCGCCAGCGCCCAGCGGTACAGCTCCATATCCTGATGCACTTTCAGCGAACCTTCACGCGCATCCGGTGACAGGACCAGCTGTTTACCCTGCTGCGCGTCAAAGCGGCGTTGCTCGTAGCGCGGGGTGATGCCTTTCGCTTCTGGAATGATCCAGATTTGATAGAGGTGCAGTTTTTCCGTTTTGCTCGGGTTGTATTCAGAGTGACGCACTCCGGTACCCGCACTCATAATCTGGAACTCACCCGCTGGCACCTGCTCTTTATTACCCATGCTGTCCTGGTGCTCCACCGCCCCTTCCAGCACGTAAGTCAGGATTTCCATATCTTTGTGCGGGTGGGTACCGAAGCCCTGGCCTGCGTCAATCACGTCATCGTTAATCACGCGCAGTGCCGAGAAGCCCATAAAATTCGGGTCGTAATAATCGGCGAACGAGAAGCTGTGCCATGAGTCCAGCCAGCCATGATTTGCGTGTCCACGGTCGTTTGCTTTGCGTAAGAAGATCATTGTTTTTACCCTCAGTTCGTTTCGATGGAGTAAGTGTGGACGCAATCGACCTGGGATCATAGAGGGTGAAAATTGACTCCTCTGTTCAAAATATCTGAACAAGCACAGAGGAGTCATTCAGGCTTATCGGGCAAGGGTTATCGTGGCAGGTGATGCCTGTTCGAAGGCGCGTTCAAGGATTTCCAGGTTGGTCATCACTTCAATTTCCTTGACGTAATTTGGCGCGCCGCAGGTGAGGGTCTGGTACAGCGCATCGTAGACCTGGCCATAGTCGCCGGTGCCCGGTTTGATCTCCTCTTTCACCGTCACACCCGCGTCGTTAACGTACTCCAGCACGCCCACGGAATCGTCCGCCGCAAACCCTGGTTCACCCGGCATGATATTAGCCTTCAGGCTGGTCTCCTGCTGGTCGATACCGTATTTGATAAACGAGCCTTTGGTGCCGTGAACGATAAATTTCGGGTAATCGGTCTTTACCAGATGGCTGGTTTTGACAATCGCTTTCAGGTCGCCGTAGAAGAGCTGTGCTTCAAAGGTATCGTCCGGGTTGGCTTTATTACGCAGGCTGCGGATGTCATAGGCCACGTGATCCGGGCGGCCAAACAGGCTGATTATCTGGTCCATGGTATGGACGCCAAGGCCATAGAAGGAGCCATCCTGCGGCAGGCCGGGTTTGGTCTCCGCCACCGGGCGGTAGTAATCGAAGTGGCTTTCGATTTCGACAATCTCGCCCAGCTTGCCGCTCTCAATCGCCTGCTTCGCGGTAAGGAAGCAGGTGTCAAAGCGACGGTTCTGATAGGGCGTGACGGTCAGCCCTTTGCTGCGCGCCAGCTCGAACAGCGTTTTCGCCTCGGCCATCGTCGGGGTAAATGGCTTCTCCACCAGCACGTTTTTACCCGCTTCCAGCGCGCGTTTCGCATACTCAAAATGGCTGTCGGCATGGGTACAGACGATCACCAGCTTCACCTCGGGATCGTTCAATACCTCGTCGAGATCGCTGGTGAAGTGAATATGGGAGTACTGCGGAGACTGCTCTTCCGGTTTCGGGTGGCGGCGGAAGATATGCGCCACATGCCAGCTGGCTTTACGGGTAAGTACATAGGGAAGGTGATAGCGGGTGGTGCTTTTGCCAAATCCAATAAATGCGCAGTGTAGTGTCATGATGTTGTTCCTGGCTAAGGTCTCTGCCTTCAACCATAGCGCAACCTGCTGGCGAATTTAACCCCATCAATCTTTTAGGCTTATTCCGGGGGGAAAACCGCGCGGTGAATATATTGCTATATCGAATCCGAAAATAAGGGGCATAACCTTGACCCTGCTGCTGAATCCCAGGATAAGAAGGCAGTCAAATTAACATGCTCGCGAAAGGAGTCGCGCTCATTTTCTATGGACAGAAAATACCTCGCGTTAAATAGCGCACTTCTCTTCTGGCTGCTCGCCCTGGTCGCCTGGGGCTTCAACGCCCGCTCCCTGACGTGGCTGTTCGCGGCATTAACCCTAATGGCTTTTAGTCTCCCTCTCCTATCTAATCAGGTTAACCTCATGTTTAAAAAACAAAAAAAGATCGAAACTGACAAGCAAGAAATCCTCCCTCAGGCACCGGTCATTGAAAAAGAACCTACTGCGGTGGAGAAGTACGGCACCACCGTCATAGCCAGCGATGTGCAATTTGAAGGCAATATCGTTTCCGGCGGGCACGTCTATGTTCACGGCACACTGAACGGCAATATCGACTCTAACGAGAGCCTGATAAAAATTATGCGTGGCGGCCAGGTGGAGGGAAACATCACCTGCCGGGAGCTGATCGTGGACGGTAAGGTCATCGGTCAGTGCAGCAGCGATACTATTGAAATCTGCGAAAATGGTCAGATTACCGGCACCCTGCTCTACCGGACCTTGGCGATCAAAAAAGGCGGCATCTTTTCCGGGCAGGCGGAGGTCTTACCGACTGTGACGGAGAAGAACAACGTGGTGGGTATGATAAAAGAGAACCTATCTGATATGCCGGATCGCCTGCATTCACAAAAGCTTTAAACAAAAAAAAGCCAGCGAGACGCTGGCTAAAATAATACTGGAAGCAATGTGAGCAATGTCGTGCTTTCAGGTTTCCGTCGTGGACTCCCTGAACGCAAGACAATAATAATCATTCTCATTCGCACTTGTCCAATACTTTTTTGCAAAAAATGGCGGTTGACGCACATTTCAAACTCATGGATGTTGGAAAGGAACCTAACTGACTGAGGAAGAAGGAATGAGTGAGATAGTGATACGCCACGTTGAAGCCGCCGATGCCGAAGCTTTACGCCTGCTTAATACCCATCCGGGGGTGTATCACCAGACACTACAGCTTCCTCATCCATCGATGGAGATGTGGCAGGAACGGGTAATGAAAAAGTCGGGCAGACGCCATCTGGTGGCCTGCCTGGACGATAAGGTTGTCGGTCATCTGGCGCTGGACGTGATGGAAAACCCCCGACGCAGCCACGTGGCGACCTTTGGCATCAGTGTCTCTGCCGAGGTGCAGGGGCGCGGGGCGGGCAGCGCATTGATGCGGGAGATGATCAACCTGTGCGATAACTGGCTGCGCATCGAGCGCATTGAATTGACGGTGTTTGCCGACAACGCGCCTGCCATTGCCTTGTACCGCAAGTATGGATTTGAGGTGGAAGGCACCGGGAAGAGATTCGCCCTGCGTGACGGCGAATTTGTGGATGCGCTCTATATGGCGCGGGTTAAGTGAGTATTGCCCGGTGACGCGTAGCGATCCGGGCCTACGAAACCTTGTAGGCCCGGTAAGGCGGAGTCGCCACCCGGCAAACCGTTTAATACCCCGCCGTCAAATCCCCTGGCGAGCGCGGATCCGATGCCCCATACAGCGCGCCATCGGGCCCGACCATAATGCTTTGGGTGCTGCCCATCGCCTCTTTCACCGCCACTTTTTGTCCGCGCTGCTCCAGCAGCTTCAGCGTATCCGGGCTAAAGCCCTTCTCCACCCGCAATTCATCCGGCAGCCACTGGTGATGGAAGCGCGGGGCGTTGGTCGCCTCGGCCACGTTCATCCCGAAATCGATGCTGTTTACCACCATCTGCAGTACGGTGGTGATAATCCGGCTGCCGCCCGGGCTGCCGGTCACCAGCCAGGTTTTGCCATCTTTCACCACAATCGTCGGCGACATTGACGACAGCGGACGCTTCTTCGGCCCCACGGCGTTGGCATCCCCGCCCACCAGCCCGTAGACGTTCGGCACGCCCGGCTTGGCAGAGAAGTCATCCATCTCGTTGTTGAGCAGAATGCCGCTGTTGCCCGCCACGATCCCGGTCCCAAAGGTGGTATTGAGGGTATAGGTCACCGCCACCGCGTTACCATCTTTATCCACCACCGAGAAGTGGGTGGTCTGGTTGCTCTCATACGGCGCCAGCTTGCCGGGGCGGATCTCGCTCGACGGTCTGGCCTTGTTGATATCAATCTGATCGGCCAGGGTTTTGGCGTAGGCTTTATTGGTCAACGCCTGCCACGGCACCTTAACGAAGTCCGGGTCGCCCAGATACTCCGAGCGGTCGGCATAGGCATATTTCTCCGCCTCGGCCATCACCTGCAATGTGTCGGCACTGCCGAAGCCAAACTTATGCAGATCAAAGTTTTCGAGGATGTTGAGGATCTGCACGATGTGGATCCCGCCGGACGACGGAGGCGGCATGGAATAAACCTGGTACCCGCGGTAGTCGCCGCTAATCGGCGTGCGCTCCACCGCCTTGTACTCCGCCAGATCCGCTTTGGTGATCAGCCCGCCGTTCTTACTCATCTCTTCGGCAATCTGGTCGGCAATCGCCCCTTTATAGAAGGCGTCCGGGCCGTTCTCCGCGATCATCTCCAGGCTTTTGGCGAGGTTCTTCTGCACCAGCTTATCGCCCTTCTTCAGCGGCTCGCCCTCCTTCCAGAAGATCGCTTTGCTGTTCTCATGGTTGGGGATCACTTCGCTGCCGTAGGTTTTCAGGTCGTCGGCCAGCGCGTCGTTGACCTCAAAGCCGTCCCGCGCCAGTTTGATGGCGGGCTGCACCACCTTGTTCAGCGGCAGGGTGCCATATTTATCCAGCGCCAGCGAGAAGCCCGCTACGGTGCCCGGCGTACCGGTCGCCAGATGGGAGGTAAGCGATTTTTTACTGTCGGCATTGCCCTGGTCATCGAGGAACATGTCCCGCGTGGCCTGGTTCGGCGCCATTTCGCGGAAGTCGATCGCCGTGGTGGTGCCATCTTTGGTACGCAGCATCATAAAGCCGCCACCGCCGAGGTTGCCCGCCTGCGGGTGGGTCACCGCCAGCGCATAGCCCACCGCCACCGCCGCATCCACCGCATTACCGCCCTGTTTGAGGATATCCACCCCCACCTGAGTAGCGAGGGCGTCTACTGAGGAGACCATCCCCTTCTGCGCCCGCACGGGATGGAACACATCCTCTTCCACACCATAGGAGACCGGCGGTGCCGCCGGCGGATTCGCTGCCACGCAAAACGTACCGCCTGCCGTCAGGGCAGCAATCGCCACCCAGCGTAAAAACGTTGGTTTCATCATTGTTATTCTCCAGGTACAGGGACTCATGCTCCCGCTTAAGCCTGGTTCATAACTCTTAAAAAATCATCGTAATGGCGGATTCGAGATAAACTTACAGAAGGCTTCAGATGGAGGGAATGACCATGAAACGTCTCATTCTTGTGGCGGCATTACTGCCGTTTGCCGTATTCGCGCAGCCTATCAACACCCTGAATAACCCCAATCAGCCGGGCTATCAGAACCCCAGCCAGCAGCGAATGCAAAATCAGATGATGATGCAGCAGCAACAGCAAACAGGGATGCTAAACCAGCAGCTGCAAACGCAAACCCGCGTTCAGCAGCAGCACCTGCAAACGCAGATGGATAACAACACCCAGCGGATTCAGCAGAGCCAGCCGGGGGGGCAGGTACTGCCTAATACCAGCGGCGGGATGCTCAGCGGCGGCAGTGTCGACTCTGGCGGCGTGCAGCAGCAACATATGCTGCCGCAGCGGCAGAATGGCGACATGCTCAATAACCCTTAGGGCTGAAAGTCCGGGCCGATAAGGGCAATCGCATCGGTACAGATACAATCGACGCCCCAGCGCAGCAGTTCCGCTGCTCGCTGGGGCTGATTGACGGTGTAAACCAGGATACGTAATCCGGCGTTTTTCAGTGTGCTTACCCGCGCTTCATCCAGCAGGCGATGGTTCAGGTGAATGGATACGCACGCCAGTCGAGTGGTCAGCTCGCGCCAGTCATCACGCCAGGCATCCAGCAGTAACCCACGCGGCAATTCAGGCGCAGCAGCCTGCGCGGCTTCCAGCGCGTCAATCTCAAACGACGACAGCAGCGGTGGAGTCATTCCTGCCCATAGCTCACGCGCCGCCAGCGCAATCACCTTGCCGGTTAACGGCCCCGTACCGGTGGTCGGTTTAATTTCGATGTTGGCCATCATCCCGTGTTGACGACAGCGGTCGGCCACCTCAGTCAGCAGCGGCAGCGGCTCGCCTTTAAACTCGCCGCTAAACCAGCTTCCGGCGTCCACCTTCAGCAGATCGCGCCACGGCAGGTGACCCGCCACGCCCCAGCCGTTGCTGGTGCGCTCAAGATTGTCGTCATGCAGGAGGAAAATCTCCCCGTCTTTCGACAGCTTGGCATCGAACTCAATCATGGTATGACCGTAACGCGCGCCAACGTCGATGGCCGCCAGGGTATTTTCCGGTGCCAGTTTACCGCCGCCCCGGTGGGCGACGATGCGGGGATAAGGCCAGTTACTCATATGCGTTGTCCTGTTTCACCATCAAATAAGTGCAGATGATTTTCCGGCAGATGCAGCCATAGCGTGCTGCCCGCTTTCGGGCGCTCCTCGTGCGACATACGCACCACCAGCTTCTGCTCGCCCCAGCGTCCGTGCGCCAGGTTATCGGCCCCCAGCATCTCCAGGGTGTCCATCACCAGCGGTACGCCGCCTTCCGCCTGCGAGCTTAGCGCAATATGTTCCGGGCGGATACCCAGGGTCATCTTACGCCCGGCGTAGCCGCGATAGTACCAGTTGATCGGCAGCGCCATGCCGCTCTCCAGTTCGAAATGGGTGCCCGCAGTGCTGATGCGCCCTTCCAGCAGGTTCATCGCCGGGCTGCCGATAAAGCTCGCCACAAAGCGGCTGGCGGGCTTTTCATACACCTCCACCGGGGTGCCAATCTGCTCGGCCACCCCTTTGTTCATCACCATCACCCGCTGGGCGAGGGTCATCGCCTCCACCTGATCGTGGGTAACGTACAGAGAGGTGGTGTTCAGTCGTCGGTGCAGCTGCTGTAACTCAAGGCGCATCTGCACGCGCAGCTTGGCATCGAGGTTGGAGAGCGGTTCATCGAACAGGAATACCGCCGGGTCACGCACGATAGCGCGGCCCATCGCCACGCGCTGGCGCTGGCCGCCGGAGAGCTCGCGCGGGCGGCGCTTCAGCAGGCCATCCAGCTCCAGAATGCGCGCCGCCTCTTTGACGCGCTCGTCGATGTGGCTTTTACCCATCCCACGAATTTTCAGCCCCCAGGCCATGTTCTCTTCCACGCTCATGTGCGGATAGAGGGCATAGTTCTGAAACACCATCGCGATGCCGCGATCTTTGGGTTCCATCTCGGTCACGCGCTGGCGGTCAATCCAGATATCGCCCGAGGTGACGCGCTCGAGCCCCGCCACCATGCGCAGCAGGGTGGATTTGCCGCAGCCCGACGGGCCAACCATCACAATAAATTCGCCGTCCGCCACGTCGAGGGTCAGCGGCTGAATCACCTGGGTCTTGCCATCCCAGCTTTTGGTTACTGCCTGTAATTTAAGTCCTGCCATCTTATTTCTCGCTATCGACCAGGCCGCGGACAAAGGCACGCTGCATGGCTAAAACAATGACTACGGGTGGGATAAGGGTGAGCAGCATCGCCGCCATCACCTGGTTCCAGAGGGTGGTGCCTTCGCCGGTTGAAATCATGCCCTTGATGCCCGCCACGGCGGTGCCGAGGTTGACGTCCTGGATAATCAGCAGCGGCCACAGGTACTGGTTCCAGCCGTAGA
Source organism: Leclercia sp. UBA5076 (assembly GCF_002416465.1). Lineage (NCBI taxonomy): Bacteria > Pseudomonadati > Pseudomonadota > Gammaproteobacteria > Enterobacterales > Enterobacteriaceae > Leclercia > Leclercia sp. UBA5076. The sequence goes on along the minus strand of NZ_DIAO01000016.1, from coordinate 84,404 downwards.
TAAAGGTGATGACAAAGAGCGCCGCGAGGTTGGTTCTCGACAGCGGCAGCACGATGTCGCGGAAAAAGCGCATCGGCGAGGCGCCGTCGATCCGCGCGGCCTCAATCAGCTCGTCCGGCAGGGTCATAAAGAACTGGCGGAACAGGAAGGTGGCGGTGGCCGAGGCCATCAGCGGCAGGGTTAAGCCCGCATAGCTGTCGAGCATGCCGAGATTGGCGATCACCTCCACCGTCGGGAAGATACGCACTTCCACCGGCAGCATCAGGGTGATGAAGATCATCCAGAAGAAGAGGTTACGCAGCGGAAAGCGGAACCAGACGATGGCGAAGGCCGAGAGCATCGACACCGTAATTTTGCCCACTGTAATACCGAACGCCATGATGAAGCTGTTGAGCATCATCAGCCAGAACGGGGCGCTGTTAACCCCCACACCCTGGGTCCAGATGGTCGCCATGTTTTCGAAGAGATGCGAACCCGGCACCAGGGTCATTGGGGTTTCAAAGATGGCGTTTTTGTCCAGCGTGGCGGCGACAAAGGCGACGTACAGCGGGAACAGGATAACGACGATCCCCAGGATCAGCATGGTATGGCTGAAAATCGTCAGCCCGCGACGGTTCTCAATCATTGGTAGCGCACCTTACTTTCAACATAGCGGAACTGCACCACCGTGAGGATGATGACGAGGAACATCAGCACCACCGACTGGGCGGCAGAGGCCGAGAGATCCAGACCGGCAAAGCCTTCGCGGTAGATCTTATAGATCAGCGTGGTGGTGGCCTGCACCGGGCCGCCTGCGGTGGCGGCGTCGATCACCGGGAAGGTGTCGAAGAAGGCGTAGACCAGGTTGACCACCAGCAGGAAAAAACTCACCGGGGCGATCAGCGGCAGCGACAGCCGGAAGAAGCGGCGGATCGGGCCTGCGCCGTCAATCGCCGCAGCTTCTACCAGCGAACGCGGAATGGACTGTAGCGCGGCAAAGAAGAAGAGGAAGTTGTAGCTGATCTGCTTCCACACCGAGGCGAAAACCACCAGGAACATCGCCTGGCCGCTGTGCTGGGCGTGGTTCCAGTCATAGCCCAGCTCGGCCAGGAAGTGGGTAATCAACCCGCGCCCGGGGTTAAAGAGGAAGATCCACAGCACCGCGGCGACGGCGGGGGCCACGGCATAAGGCAGCAGCATCAGGGTCTGGTAAAGACGGCTGCCGCGCACCACGTAATCCACCAGCGCGGCAAAGAAGAGCGAGGCGAGAAGACCGCTCACCGTCACCAGGGTGCTGAATTTGATCGTCGTCCAGAAGGCGTCGATGTAGTAGCTGTCGTGCCACAGGGCAGCGAAGTTATCCAGGCCAACAAACTGGCTGGAGAGCCCGAACGGATCGACGCTTTGCACCGAGTACCACAGCGCTTCGCCCGCAGGCCAGATAAAGAAGATAACGGTGATGACCAGTTGCGGCGCGACCAGCAGGTACGGCAGCCAACGGGAGCGAAACACCGGACGGGATGAGGACATGAGGGTTGTGTTCCTGAACAGCGCCGGGTGGCGGCTACGCCTTACCCGGCCTACGGTCTTCCAGGCCCGGATCGCTACGCGTCACCGGGCATTTCACATTACGATTTGGTCGACTGCTCAAAGCGGCGCAGCAGCTGGTTTCCGCGCTCGACTGCCGCATCCAGCGCCTGCTGAGGGGTTTTCTTGCCGGTCCAGACGCTTTCCAGCTCTTCATCCACGACGGTACGGATCTGCGGCATGTTGCCCAGACGCAGCCCTTTGGTGTACGGCAACGGTGGTTTGTTCAGCATCTGACGCGTGGCGATGTCTGCCCCCGGGTTCTTGTCATAGAAGCCCTGTTCGCGGGTCAGGTCATAAGCGGCTTTGGTGATCGGCAGGTAGCCAGTCTTCTGGTGCCATTCGGCGGCGTTTTCCGGCTTCGCCAGGAAGTCGAGGAACTCCGCCACGCCCTTGTAAGTGTCCTTGTCTTTACCCTGCATTACCCACAGGCTGGCCCCGCCGATGATGGCGTTCTGCGGCGCGCCTTTTGAGTCGGCGTCGTATGGCATCATCCCCACGCCGTAGTTAAATTTGGCGTAGTGACGGATATCCGCCAGCGAGCCGGACGAGGCGGTGGTGATGGCGCAGTCGCCGCTGTAGAACTTCTCGGTGGATTCGTCTTTACGTCCGAAGTAGCTGAAATCGCCCTTCTTGTTCAGATCGGCCAGCAGGGCAATGTGCTTCACCTGCTCCGGCTTGTTGAACTCCAGGACCGCGTTGGTGCCGTTGAAACCGTTGTTCTCGGTGGCTACCGGCTGGCCGTGCCAGGCGCTGAAGTTTTCGATCTGGATCCAGCCCTGCCAGCCGCTGGCGTAGCCGCACTTCATGCCGGCCGCTTTTAGTTTGGCGGTGTACTCCGCCAGATCCTGCCAGGTTTTCGGCGGCTGCTCCGGATCTAAACCGGCTTTCTTAAAGGCGTCTTTGTTGTAGTACAGCACCGGGGTGGAGCTGTTAAACGGCTGGGAGAGCAGATGGCCGGATTTGGAATCGGTGTAATAGCCTGCGACGGTTGGCACGAACTGCGATTCGTCGAAGTTAATGCCCGCCTCGTTAAACACCTCATAGACCGGCTTGATGGCTTTGGAGGCCATCATGGTGGCCGTACCCACTTCATAGACCTGCAACAGCGCCGGGGCGTTACCGGTACGGAACGCGGCAATGCCCGCGCTCAGGCTCTGCTCGTAGTTGCCTTTGTACACCGGCACAATTTTATAATCCGGGTGGCTGTCGTTGAAACGCTGCGCCAGGGAGTCAACCTCTTTACCCAACTCCCCTTCCATGGAATGCCAGAACGGAATAGTGGTGACGGCCATTGCGTTAGCCGCAAAAGCCAGACCCATTGCCAGACCCAAAGCTGTGTGTCGTAACGATGTCATTGTCATCTCTCTTATTGTGCCGGATGCGCGATATCACGCGTTTTGTGCTCGCGAGGTAACATGACATGCTCGAATGACAGAAAAATAACCGTTTGTTTACAGAGATATGACAACAGGGCGTCAGGGGGATGATGGTTGTGTGAAGGGGTTTATGTGAAAAAGCCGGGTGGCGGCTTCGCCTTACCCGGCCTGGACGATCCCGTAGGCCCGGTAAGCGTAAGCGCCACCGGGCAATAGAGACGGCTCAGCCGCCTAAATACGCGCTCCGCACCGCCTCGTTCGCCAGCAGCGCGTCGCCGGTGTCTTCCAGCACCACCCGACCATTCTCCAGCACGTAGCCGCGATCCGCGAGCTTCAGCGCCTGGTTGGCGTTCTGCTCCACGAGGAAGATGGTCATCCCCTCGCTGCGCAACTGCTCGATGGTGTCGAAGATCTGCTGAATGATGATCGGTGCCAGCCCGAGCGAGGGTTCGTCGAGCAGCAGCAGGCGCGGCTGGCTCATCAGCGCACGGCCAATCGCCAGCATCTGCTGTTCCCCGCCGGACATGGTGCCCGCCCGCTGAATACGGCGTTCAAACAGGCGCGGGAAGAGGTCATACACGCGCTTGATGCGGGTCTGGAACTGTTCGCGCTCGGCAAAGAAGCCGCCCATCGCCAGGTTCTCTTCTACCGTCATGCGGGAGAAGACGCGCCGCCCTTCCGGGACAATCGCCACCGCTTCACGCATGATTTTTGCGGTCTGCCAGTCGGTGATGTCTTTACCGTCAAAGACGATACGCCCGCTGGTGGCGCGCGGGTCGCCGCACAGGGTGCCGAGCAGGGTGGTTTTCCCCGCGCCGTTGGCGCCAATCAGGGTGACGATTTCGCCCTGATTGATGTGCAGACTGACGTCGTGCAGGGCCTGGATCTTGCCGTAGTGGGCATTAACCTTGTCAAAAGATAACATCGCTTTTTCCATCTTATGCCTCACCCAGGTAAGCGCGGATCACGTCCGGATTGTTGCGGATCTCTTCCGGCGTGCCGTTCGCCAGCGGCGTCCCCTGGTTCACCACGTAAATACGATCCGAAATGCCCATCACCAGCTTCATATCGTGCTCAATCAGCAGGATGGTGGTGTCGTGATGGTTACGCAGCTCGACAATCAGTTCGTCCAGCTCTTTGGTCTCTTTCGGGTTAAGCCCTGCCGCCGGTTCGTCGAGCATCAGGATCTCCGGCTGGGTCACCATGCAGCGGATAATCTCCAGACGACGCTGATCGCCGTAAGCGAGGTTGCTCGCCTGGCGGTTGGCATGCTGAAGCAGGCCGATACGATCGAGCCAGGTGGCGGCGCGATCTAATGCTTCGTCCTGGGCACGGCGAAACGCCGGGGTTTTCAGCAGGCCGGAGAAGAGCCCGGTTTTCAGCTGCTGATGCTGGGCTACCAGCAGGTTTTCAATTACCGTCATCTCGCGGAACAGACGCACGTGCTGGAAGGTACGCACCACGCCCATGCGGGCAATCTGCTGGCCCGGCAGCCCTTCCAGGTGCTGGTCGCGCAGCATGATAGTGCCACCCGTCGGCTTGTAGAAACCGGTCAGGCAGTTAAAGACCGTGGTCTTACCGGCACCGTTCGGGCCGATCAGCGACACAATCTCTTTTTGATGCAGATCCAAAGAGACATTGTTGACCGCCAGCAGGCCGCCAAAACGCATCATCAGGCCGTTAACGGATAATAATGGCTGACTCATGCCTGCTCTCCTTTTGTCTGCCCGTTCTTCAGCTTCAGCTGCGGACGGGTCATCGGCAGCAGACCCTGCGGACGCCAGATCATCATCAGCACCATCAAACCACCCAGCATCAGCATGCTGTATTCGTTAAAGTCGCGCATCAATTCACGGGAGACCACCAGCAGGATCGCCGCAAGAATAACCGCGAACTGCGAGCCCATCCCACCCAGCACCACAATCGCCAGCACGAAGGCGGATTCCGCAAAGGTGAACGACTCCGGGCTGACGAAGCCCTGACGCGCGGCAAACAGCGTTCCGGCAAAACCGGCAAACGCGGCGCTGATGGTAAAGGCAGTCAGCTTGATGCGGGTCGGGTTCAGGCCCAGGGAGCGGCAGGCGATCTCATCTTCACGCAGCGCTTCCCATGCACGCCCCAGCGGCATACGCAGCAGGCGGTTAATCACGAACAGGGTGAGAACCACCAGCAGCAGCGCCACCAGATAGAGCCAGATCACGCGGTCGGACGGGTCGTACTTCACGCCGAAGAAGTTGCTGAAGGTGTCCCAGCCGCCTTCACGGGCGGAACGGCTGAACTCCAGGCCGAAGAAGGTCGGTTTCGGGATCTGGCTAATGCCGTTCGGGCCGCCGGTCACTTCGGTATTGTTGAGCAGCAGGATACGGACGATTTCGCCGAAGCCTAAGGTCACAATCGCCAGATAGTCACCGCGCAGGCGTAGCACCGGGAAGCCGAGCAGGAAACCGGCGGCAGCAGAGACCAGCCCCGCCAGCGGCAGACAGGTCCAGAAGCCAAGACCGTAATAGTGGTTCAGCAGGGCGAAGGTGTAGGCGCCGATGGCATAGAAACCGCCGTAGCCCAATACCAGCAGGCCAGAGAGCCCCACCACTACGTTCAGGCCGAGGCCGAGGATCACGTAAATCATGGTCAGGGTGGCGATATCCACCGTCCCACGCGAAACCACGAAGGGCCACGCCACGGCCGCCACCAGCAGCGCCACGAGGAACAGCTTCTGTTTAACGGTTGAGCCGTCGATAGCCGGCAGAACGAACTTCGGCCCGGAGACGCTTTTCAACGTCTTCTGGAAAACCGGACGCAGCAGCTGGAAGAAGAAGACCACTGCGGTGCCAACAAAGACCCACTGCCAGCGGATATCCGACGCGGAATCCACCACCAGCTTAGTGCCGCTCAGCTCCAGCTGAACGCCCATAAAGACCGCCGCCAGCACGAAGAACATCGCCGCAGAGAGCAGTGCCATAGCAAAATGCATCGGTTTCATACTTTCTCTACCTCCGGACGACCCAGAATACCGGTAGGCATGACCAGCAGAACCAGAATCAGCAGGGCAAACGACACCACATCTTTATATTCGGTACTCAGATAGGCCGAGGAGAGCGCTTCGGCCACGCCCAGAATCAGGCCGCCGATCATCGCGCCCGGAATACTGCCGATACCGCCCAGTACCGCCGCGGTGAAGGCTTTCATCCCGGCCATAAAGCCGATGTACGGGTTAATCACGCCGTAGAACTGACCGAGCAGAACACCGGCCACCGCCGCCATCGCCGCACCAATCACGAAGGTCAGGGCAATCACGCGGTCGGTGTTGATACCGAGCAGGCTCGCCATTTTCAGATCTTCTGCACAGGCGCGGCAGGCGCGACCCATGCGGGAGTAGCGGATAAACAGCGTCAGGGCCAGCATCGCAATAAAGGTCACAACCCAGATCACCAGCTGCATGGTGGTGATGGAGGCAGAGAAGTTCTCGCTGGCGCCCACTATCCACTGGCCATTAAACAGGCTTGGCAGCGCCACGTCGCGCGACCCTTCGGTGAGGCTAACGTAGTTTTGCAGGAAGATGGACATACCAATCGCGGAGATCAGCGCAATCAGACGCTTGGAGCTACGCACCGGGCGGTAGGCCACCCGTTCGATACTCCAGCCGTAGGCGCTGGCAATGACAATCGCCCCGACAAATCCGGCGGCCACCAGCAGCCAGCTACTGTCGATGCCCATCATCATCAGCGCGGCGATAATCATAAAGGAGACATAGCTGCCGATCATATAGACCTCGCCGTGGGCGAAGTTGATCATGCCGATAATGCCGTACACCATCGTGTAACCGATGGCGATCAGTGCATAGGTGCTTCCCAGCGTGACGCCGTTAAACATCTGCTGCAGAAAATAGAGAAACTGCTCGGACATAAGGTAACCTTTCTATTCCCGCCCGGTCCTGCCGGGCGGTGGGATAATTATTTGGCGGCCGAGGATGAACCGTCGGCGTGCCACTTAAAGACACCAAACTCAAATCCCTTCAGATCGCCTTTCTCATCCCAGTTCAGCGGCCCAATCACGGTGTTAGCCCCGTGTGCTTTTAAATCTTTAATCAGATCCTGCGGCGCTTTGCTGCCGGTACGATCCATGGCGGTAGCCAGAGACTGTACGGCGGCATAGGTGATCCAGACGTACGGACCACTCGCATCTTTCTTCTCCGCTTTCAGGGCGTTAACGATAGCGCTGTTCGCCGGATCCTGGTCATAGCGTTTTGGCATCGTCACCAGCATGCCTTCGCCCGCATCGCCTGCAATGTTCGACAGGGAGGCGTTACCTACCCCTTCCGGCCCCATAAACTGGGTTTTCAGGCCGATAGCGCGCGCCTGGCGCAGCATCTGCCCCATCTCCGGGTAGTAGCCGCCGTAGTAGACGAAATCGATGTTCTCTTTTTGCAGACGCGCCAGCAGTGCGGAGAAGTCTTTTTCGCCTGCGGTGATGCCGTCGAAGAAGACCACATTGGCACCGCCTTTTTTCAGGCCATCCTGTACAGAGCGGGCCAGCCCTTCGCCGTACTGCTGCTTATCATGAATGATGGCAATACGCTGCGGCTTCACGCTCTCGAGAATGTACTTCGCCGCGGTCGGCCCCTGTGAAGAGTCGAGCCCTGCGGTACGCATGATGTACTGATAGCCGCGCTGGGTCAGCTCAGGGTTAGTGGCGCCCGGCGTGATCATCAGAATGCCTTCATCCTCGTAGATATCGGAGGCAGGCTGGGTGGAGGAAGAGCAGAGATGGCCAATCACATACTGAATGCCATCGTTCACAATTTTGTTGGCAACGGCCACGGCCTGTTTCGGGTCGCAGGCATCGTCATATTCCACACCGACCAGTTTGTCGCCTTTTATGCCGCCTTTGGCGTTGATGTCTTTAATTGCCTGGCGCGCGCCGTTGAACTCCATATCACCCCACTGGGCAACCGGACCGGACAACGCACCTACCACAGCAACTTTAATATCCTCCGCCATGGCCGCCTGCGAAACTGCCAGTGCAACCATTCCCGCGATCAATGTCTTCGCGTTCCTTTTCATTGGTGAATCCCCATTCGTGACGTGATGTATATATTTTGTTTTATTATGGTTAAAAAGCATTCTGTACTTTTATTAAACAACGCAACTTTTGCTATTGCCTTTAATGGTTTAGCACAGTTTTTTCACAAAAATCAGAGTAAAATCTCTATATTTCAGGTGATTAAGCAAAGATAATATTCTGAAATCAGGCAGAGATAAACAACTAAAAGTACAAATTGCAGCATAAAATAACGGTACAAAGAGCGGAATAAAACGCTGCCTTTTAGGTTAATATTCTGCTTATTTTTCGATCCCTGCGTTTTCTGGCTGCACATTTGGCTGCTAAAAAAGTAATCACCTGGAGAATGGATTGAAAAAGGAGAAGCCGCCAGCAGGATAAATTGAGTACACTGCCTGTACTTTTTTTACGTGGATAAGCTGCTAATGAAACTGACTATCGTTCGTCTGGTGACCTTTAGCGACCAGGATCTTATCGATCTTGGCAAAATCTGGCCGGAATACTCCCCCGCCTCCCTCACCGTTGATGATACCCATCGAATTTATGCTGCGCGCTTTAACGAGCGGCTGTTAGGCGCGGTGCGCGTCACGCTGAGCGGGACGGAAGGCGCGCTGGACTCCCTGCGCGTGCGTGAAGTCACGCGTCGTCGCGGCGTAGGGCAATATCTGGTTGAAGAGGTGGTGCGCGATAACCCGAGCGTAGCCTCGTGGTGGATGGCGGACGTGGGCGTCGAAGACCGCGGCGTGATGGCGGCCTTTATGCAGGCGCTGGGGTTCGTGGCGCAGCAGGATGGATGGGTCCATCACGGGCAGGAATAAACCCGGCCTTAATTGTATTTAATAAACTCGGTGGCGAATTTAAACCGGTTATAGCGGTGAGTAGCGACCGAGTATTCAAACAGCTTGCCGTTATCTAAATAGGCGGTCTGCTCAACGTGAATAACCACCTCCGGCTCTGCCAGCTGCAATAGCTGGCTTTGCTGCTCATCAGCTATGGAGGCGGTGATCATCATATGGCTGCTGTGGATCTGATAGCCCAGCGCGTCGGTAATATAGCTATATATGGAGTCCGCCACGTTGGCATAGTTGAGGCCTGGAATAACGTTCACCGGCATAAAGGTTTTTTCGATAATGGCCGGCACGTCGTTAATAACCCTGACGCGAAGGATCGAATAGACCATCTCATCGCCGCCAAGCTGGAGCTTTTCCTGCACGTCGGCCGGGGCGGGAATGGCGGAAAAAGCAATTACTCGCGTTGTTATTGTCTCGCCTGATTCATCACAGCGCGCTTTGGTGCCCTTCAGATGGCTATTAATTGACGAGGTATTAAACGGTAATTTAACAAAAGAGCCGAGACCTCTTTTTCTGACGACCAGCCCCTCTTTAACCAGAATATCCAGCGCCTTGGTAATAGTCAGTTCGCTGCAATCAAAAAGCAGCGCGAATTTCTTTCCTTCCGGCAGCTGGCTATTCTGTGCGTAATAGCCAGAAAGTATTCTTTTTTTAATCTCTTTATATATTGCAAGATACTTCGGCATTCTGACCACAATACAGACCTATAAACATAGGCCTGTTATACTATAAATACAGGCAGATAGAAATCTCAACGCCTTATAGATGAGGCCATTCGAACCCAGGTGTGCCTCTTTCCTCTTACGGCAATCGACAGGCGGTAAATCGCTTCCGGGTCGGCTATTCCCGCGCAGCCAGCATCCCCAAAGCTATGGATGTCGCTGCCGCAGCGCTTGCTGGCAAGACCAATCTGGCTCACCGTTGCGCCGTCTGCCCCCTCCTGACTGGTACTGATGGTGGTGATAGCCAGCGCACCCGCCAGGTGTACGGCATCAACGATCGCGCTCACCTCCCCCTCACGGCTCCCCTGACAGGTTCCTGGTGCGGGGATCACTACCGCGTGGGCGCCCGCCGCCGCGTACTCCGCATATTCCGCCGCAGCCATCAGCCCCCGGGCGCTGAACTTTGCCACCATGATAAAGCCAGGGAAGTGCGCCTTCGCAAGGCTTATCGCCTGAAGCATGCTGTACCGATCCACCCCCGGCTTGTCGTAGCCGGTCAGGCAGAGGAAATCCGCACCCTGCACCTGTTCAAGCGCGTGCCGCGACAGGCTGCGCGGGTTATCGGCGTCGTTTTCGGGCGTCACCTCAAGGCTGACGCCCACCAGCCTGCCGGTAAGGGCTTTGACCTGCTCAATTCCCCCCGCCACGGGCGCTCCGGCGACCACATGGGTGGCGGTATTGTATCCCTTGAGCAGAACCATATCGGCACCAAACGCCGCCACCAGCTCGGCATTGGTGACGTCCGGGTAGAGTGGCGGGGTTTCCGCCGCCACTTCGGCGAGCACGACCCGCCCCTCAGAGGCACGAATAGCCGCCACTAACTCTTCTGCTTCAGACTGACGCTGAAAATCGGATGCCCGACAATTTAATATCCGTTTCATAGTATTAATCCAAATCGATAACGAAAGGCGTGGCGCGGCTAAAACCGCCCTCAAGTATTTCCAGGTTGGTCAACATATCCTGCTCGCTGACGTAATTGGCGGCACCGTTCATTATGGTGTCGTAGAGCGCGTCATACACCCGGCCATAATCGCCGCGCACCGCAGGCACCTCGCGCTTAACCGTCTGCTGCTCCTCATTCAGATATTCAATAATGCCCGGCTGGTTATTGGCACAAAATGTCGGGTGGTCCGGCATGATATTCTCTTTCAGGTAACTCTCCTGCTGGTCGATCTGCATCTGAATAAAGGAGCCGCGGGTGCCGTGAACGATAAATCGCGGATAGGGCGTCATCACCAGATGGCTGGTTTTAATGATCGCCTTCAGGTCGTCGTAATAGAGCTGGGCTTCAAAGGTATCGTCGGGATTTTGCTTCAGCCGCAGGCTACGGATGTCATAGGCTACCTGGCGCGGCCGGCCAAACAGCGCCAGCATCTGGTCAAGGGTGTGGATCCCAAGGCCATAAAATGCACCGTTGAAGGGGTGGTTAACCTGCGGCTGCGCCTCGGGGCGGAAATAGTCGAAGTGGCTCTCAATTTCCACGATATCCCCGAGCAGGCCGCTCTTAATTACCTGCTGCACGGTCAGGAAACAGGAGTCGAAGCGGCGGTTCTGAAACGGCGTGACGGTGACGCCGTGCTGCTTCGCCAGCGCCAGCAGCGTCTTCGCCTCGTCCAGCGTGGTGGTGAACGGCTTCTCGACCATGACGTTTTTGCCGTGCTCGATACAGGCCTTTGCCCAGGAATAGTGGCTGTCCGGGTGGGTGCAGATAACCACCAGGCGGATGGTGTCATCCGTAAGGATCTCGTTAACGTCACGGGTAAAAGTAATTCCGCGGTATTGCGGCCGGGACTCAATCTCCGGCTTAGCGACAATATCGTAAATCGTTTTCACACGATATTTATCGTTGCGGATCAGGACGTAGGGCAAATGGTAGCGGGTAGCACTTTTACCAAAGCCAATAAATGCGCAATTAATCATATAACTTCCTTATTTTAACAACGTGACGGCATGCTCAATGAGCGCCTGACCATCCATATTTGAAAAATGCTGCGGGTTAACCCGCGCCACGCGGCAGCGATCTCCTGCCGTTTCCCGAACGTTGCTTTCCATATAGGTAAGCTGCGGCGAGAGGAGTATCAGGTCAGCTTTTTGCACGGTTTCTTCGAGGTTGCCGATATGGGTGGCGCTAATCGACGCGGTACAGTGGATGCTCTCTGCATATTGCCGCATCTTTTTTGCCACCAGCGAGGTGGACATGCCCTCGTTACACACCAGCACGATGGTTTTATTGTCCAGCGGGTGGGCCTCGCCCTCGCGCAGCGGCTGCGCGATTGCCGGTTCTGTCTGAGGATCTGTTGGCGGCGTCGTGGCGATGGTCTCGATGACCTGCTGCGCTTTTTTCGCGCTGATTGAGCGCTCATAGGCCAGCAGGAAGGGAAGGTAAATCACGACCCCAACCCCAATCAGGATAATTTGCAGCACCACGTTGCGCAGATCGCCCCCCGATCCCAGCCAGCCGGAGAGCAAAGGCGGTACCGACCAGGGCACGTAGGCGACAATATGCGATACCCAGCCCCAGGCGGTGGCGTAATAGGCGATGATAAAGTTTATCTGCGGGTAGAAAATAAACGGGATCATCATCAGCGGGTTGAGGATCACCGGCAGGCCAAAAATCACCGGCTCGTTGATATTAAACACCCCAGGAGCAATCACCGTTCTGGCGAACTTTTTATGGCTGCTCATGCGGCTGCGCAGCAGGATCGCCAGCAACAGCGCCAGCGTTGAACCCGTTCCGCCCATGTGACCATACAGGTCGCGAAACGGCAGCACAATAATGTGCGGCGGCGGCAGGCCAGCGGCGAAGGCGGCCATGTTCTCCTGCATGGCGACCAGCAGCGGCGGCTCTAGTACCGGGTTGATAATACCTGAGGGATGAATACCCAGCGAAAACAGCAAGTTCGTCAGGGTGGTTAAGGTAATAAAGCCCGGCAGGCTGGTGGTCAGATGGACCAGCGGCTTTTGCACCAGGGTCTGGATCAGCGCAAACAGCTCGGTATGCGTCAGGCTGGTAATGGCAAAGGTGGCGACGGAGAAGAAAGCCACGGTGATCATGATGGCAGACAGGGCGTTAAACGACTGCTGCACCATAGGAGGCACCTCCTCTCCCAGCGAGATCCGCAGCGCCGGAGAGCCGGAGATCTTCAGAAAAATGCTGGTAGAGAGAAAGGCGCACAGAATCGCCAGAAATACTCCACCCGCGTTGGTCTGCGCGTAGGGCACCACGCCCGTCACACTCACCGTCTCGCCGGTGGCAGCGGTAACGGAGGCGGTGACCGGCATCAGCACAAAAAAGCAGGCCAGCGAAACCATCGCGGCAATGATCGGGCTTTCGAACTTACGCTTGCTGGCCAGCGAATAGGCCACCAGCACCGCCAGCATAATGGACAAAATGTTCATGGTGCCGTTCAGCGCCCGCTCGCCGATCCCCCGCCACTGCACCATGGTGTCGGCAGAGAGCACGTGGCGCATAAAGCCGTTGGTATCAAGAAAGACGTAGTTGACCATAATAAAAAGCCCGGCCAACACTAAAAACGGGATAGCGATAATAAAGCTGTCGCGCAGGCTGCGCAGATGCACCTGGCCAGCCAGTTTTTGCGAAAAACCGGCTATCGTATCTAAAACCGTCATGATCTGCCTTCCGCTCTGTTCTGGTGGACCTTTTTCGCCCCGGCTAACAGACGCTGCACCTGATCATGATCCTGTCGTTTCGCCCCCTGAAGCGCAGCGAAAGCCAGGCTGTTGCAGCTGCCGGCATGGGTAATCAGCCCCGTAATCATTCCTTCGTAATTTTCTGGCATAGGTATTCTCCCTTTATGCAAAACCCCTGTTTTTGTGCAGAGCGGCAATAAGTTATTCGCGGATAAATGCCATTTGGGCGCAGGCGGGCCAAACGCTATCGGCAAAGCGATATTGTCTATTATCCTCAGCAATTATTTATTGTCGTAATAAGCGGCAAATATAAGGCTTTAACAGAAAAATATTTAAAGCGCAGTTGCACGCCGTAGCGGTCGTCGGAATCATTGCCGTCGCGCTGCAAGTTATATACATCCCATTGTATTAACGAGCTGTATATATCAAAATAAATTTTTAAAGTTATCCATATATAAAACGTTATCCATCAGCCTGCAATAGCGACATATTAAAACTATATAGTTTTAAAAAATAAGGTATATGATCACATTTTATGAGATTAGAAAGAGGGAATAGCAGCGAGCGCTAAGCGGCGGGGATGATGCCAGAGGAGAGAATTCGAGAAGATAAGAAAAGGGCGAGCGTTTCATCGCTCGCCCTGAGGATTATTTGGCGTCGGTCGCCGTACCGTTGGCATGCCAGTCAAACACGCCGAATTCAAAGCCTTTCAGGTCGCCTTTCTCATCCCAGGAGAGCGGCCCCATTACGGTTTCAACGGAGTTCGCTTTCAGCCAGGTAGCGATGTCAGCCGGTTCAGCGGACTGATTCAGGCCCGCCTGCAGGGTTTGCAGCGCAGCGTAGGTGGTCCAGACGAAGGCACCGCTTGGATCCTGTTTCTTCGCCTTGATGGCGTCTACGATCGGTTTGTTGGCAGGAACCTGGTCGTAGTTCTTCGGCTTGGTCACCAGCAGGCCTTCAGCAGATTCACCGGCGATGTTAGACAGGGAGACGTTCGCCACCCCTTCCGGCCCCATGAACTGCGTTTTCAGACCGGCAGCGCGAGACTGACGCAGGATCTGGCCCATCTCCGGGTGATAACCCCCGTAGTAAACGAAATCGATGTTCTCTTTCTTCAGGCGCGCCACCAGAGTAGAGAAATCTTTCTCACCGGCAGTGATACCGTCGAAGAAGACCACGTTAGCGTTCGCTTTTTTCAGGTTGTCCTGCACGGAACGCGCCAGGCCTTCACCGTACTGCTGCTTGTCATGGACAATGGCGATACGCTTCGGCTTCACTTTCTCAACGATATATTTCGCTGCGGTTGGGCCCTGGTCAGAGTCCAGCCCGGTGGTACGCATGACCATCTTATAGCCACGGGAGGTCAGCTCCGGCGCGGTAGCCGCTGGGGTGATCATCAGAATGCCTTCGTCTTCGTAGATGTCAGACGCGGGCTGCGTGGAAGAGGAGCAGAGGTGGCCGATAACGTATTTGATGCCGTCATTCACCACTTTGTTGGCAACCGCAACCGCTTGTTTCGGGTCGCAGGCATCATCATATTTTACGATCTGCAGTTTTTCGCCTTTGATGCCGCCCTTGGCATTAATGTCGGCAACTGCCTGCTCTGCACCAGTGAATTCCTGGTCGCCGTACTGGGCTACCGGACCGGACATTGCGCCGACAACGGCCACTTTGATATCAGCCTGAGCGGTGCCGAAAGCCAACGCGATACATCCTGCCAGTAAGGCTTTACCCTTCATATTCATCCTGAGAATCCCCATTGTGATGGTTATTGTGTTTGTTGTGATGTTGTTTTTTGGCGCTTTATTTCAATTATGCGTCTGCCGTGCGCGCCTTTTCAGCATACTCTGCTAAAACATACCCCATTTTTATCGAATTGGAATAGCTATTTTGTAATGTATATAAGGTAAGCGAGGCTTTAACGAGTCAGCACACGGCATCAGGTAACTGTTTGCCAGGAGGGGAGTATTTGCCAGTACGGGCGCTAAAAAAACAAAACCCCCGAATTTGCATTCGAGGGTTATCGGGGAACTTCGCGAGGATTACGCTTCGATAGCGGCGCGAAGTTTTTTCATGGCGTTCTTTTCCAGCTGACGCACACGTTCAGCGGAGACACCATAGCGGTCGGCCAGCTCCTGCAGGGTGGACTTGTTGTCTTCGTCCAGCCAGCGGGCACGGATGATATCCTGGCTACGCTCGTCAAGGCCTTCCATTGCATAGGTCAGCTTGTTGGCGGCCTGCTCTTCCCAGTTATCATCTTCAATGCCGTCGGCAAAGTTAGATGACTTATCCTGCAGATAGAGGACCGGGGCCATCGGCTGGCTGTCGGAGGCATCGTCGTCAGAGGACATATCAAAGGTCATGTCCTGCGCGGCCATCCGCGATTCCATCTCACGCACGTCTTTGCTGGAGACGCCCAGCTCGCGGGCAACCATTTCCACTTCGTCCTGGTTGAACCAGCCCAGACGCTGCTTGGTTTTACGCAGGTTAAAGAACAGTTTACGCTGTGCTTTGGTGGTGGCGACCTTCACGATACGCCAGTTACGCAGCACGTATTCGTGGATTTCCGCTTTGATCCAGTGCACAGCAAAGGAGACCAGACGCACACCCACTTCCGGGTTGAAGCGACGCACCGCCTTCATCAGGCCAATGTTACCTTCCTGGATCAGGTCTGCCTGCGGCAGGCCGTAGCCCGCGTAATTACGAGCAACGTGAACAACAAAGCGCAGGTGAGACAGGATCAGCGTCTTAGCTGCTTCCAGATCGCCCTGGTAATGCAGCTTTTCAGCAAGCTCCTTTTCTTCCTCGGCCGTCAACATCGGCCAGGTGTTAGCGGCCCGGATGTAAGATTCCAGGTTACCAACAGGGGCTAAAGCTAAAGTTTGCATTTCTTTGGTCATTCATTCCTCTCAATCAATTTTTCTGGCGGCGGTTAGTCCCCATCAGGCAACGAACATGCCAGAATTAATGAGCAACGAGAATATCACTCACTCTTTTATCAGACAGTGATTTTATCCACAAGTTCCGAGTGAAACTGTGAATAAATTACGCACAAAATGTGACGTGAAGATGATGATGCGGGTCAGAGTCAACGAAAGGCTCTTTCCCTGCACGGTGATTCTCAATGCAGGGAAAGATTATACCAGAGATTTTTTAGTCAGGGGTAAAGTGACGTAAATGTTGCACGGTTGCTAACCAGGCCGCTATCCAGCCGATCATCGAGCAAACCAGCAGCAATAAGAGGCACTCGTCAAAGGATAAACCGCTGATATTAAACTTAGTTCCAAAAACCTGCGCCACTTCGGTTACCGCGGCGGAAAGTCGCATCACCAAAATTTCTGACAAAATCAGTGAAAGAAATGCACCGGCAAAACCGAGCAGTGCGCCGCCATACAGGAACGGACGCAGGATGAAGCCATCGGTGGCGCCGATCAGCTTCTGTACGTTAATGGTGTCGCGACGGGCAAAGATGCTCAGGCGCACGCTGTTGCCGATAACGAGGAACACCGCCGCTACCATCAGCACGCCGATCATCGCCGCAACGCGCCCCACAAGGCCCGTCAGCGCCGTCAGACGGGCGAACCAGCTGTCGTCCATCCGCACCTCATCAATGCCGTGAATACGGGAGACGCGATCGCGCAGGGTGTTTAGCGACTCGGTGCCCTGGAAATCGAGTTTTGGGATCACCACCGCCACCGCAGGCAGAGGGTTCTCTTCCAGCATATCCAGCGCGCCGCCAAACCCGGACCAGTTACGGAACTCGCCCAGCGCGTCTTCCCGCGACAGGTAGTTCACCTTCTCAACCCCCTGCTCGGCCTGTAGCTGACCCACAACCTGGGCAGCGGCGTTATCGTCGAGGGATTTATCGAGATAAACGGTGATCTGCGGAGAAGGATAGTACTGCGACGCCGCCTGATTAACGTTTTTATAGACCATGTAGCAGACGCTGGGCAGGGTCAGGGAGATGGCGATCACCATGACCGTCAGGAAGGTGGCGAACGGTTTGCTTTTCAGATCCTGCAGCGCGCCCTGGAAGGCGTAACGCACCTGCTCGTTAAACACGTTGGTTTTGCGCGAGTTGGGTCTTGGCGCGGATTTGCTGCGCTTCGGCGCATTGCGGTTGCCCTCTCCCGGGCCGCCTGCCGATTTACGAAAACGGTCAAGTTTGCTGCCAAACTGCCGCATCTGGTTCATTGCGTCACGCTTATTCACCGAGGCCTCCGTGCAAATGACCGTCGCTGAGCGTCAGCATGCGGTACGAACGACGAGCAATCAGCCCCATGTCGTGCGTCGCCATCAGTACTGTCACCCCCACGCGGTTAAACTCCTCAAACAGACGCAGGATCCCTTCGGAAAGGGCGTCGTCCAGGTTACCGGTCGGTTCATCCGCCAGCAGCACCGCCGGTTTATTCACCACCGCGCGGGCAATGCCCACGCGCTGCTGTTCACCGCCGGAAAGCTGGATAGGGAAGTTCTTCGCTTTGTCCAGCAGCCCGACCTTATCCAGCGCCGCCGATACGCGACGACGAATATCATCCCCGCTGGCGCCCGCGATAATCAGCGGGATCGCCACGTTGTCGAAGACCGTGCGGTCCATCAGCAGATGGTGATCCTGGAAAATCATGCCGATCTGCCGACGCAGAAACGGCACTTCGCGGTTTTTCAGGCGGCTGATGTCGTGGCCGCTGAACCAGATTTTCCCGGCGCTTGGCCGTTCGATCCCACAGATAAGCTTGAGCAGGGTACTTTTCCCCGCGCCGGAGTGGCCGGTCAGAAATGCCATCTCGCCCGGCTGCAGGTGGAATGTCACTCCCTGCAGCGCTTGTCTCCCACCAAGATAGGCCTTGCTGACGTGTTCAAAGCGAATCATTGTTAATCCTCTCGGGCAAAAAGTGCCTCAATAAAGTCGCCCGATTTAAACGGACGTAAATCTTCGATACGTTCGCCAACACCGATGTAGCGGATAGGAATACCAAACTGATCCGCTACCGAGAAGATCACCCCGCCTTTCGCGGTGCCATCCAGCTTGGTCAGCGTGATCCCGGTCAGCCCTACCGCTTCATGGAACAGCTTCGCCTGGCTGATGGCGTTCTGTCCGGTGCTGGCATCAATAGTCAGCATAATTTCATGCGGTGCATCTTCGTCCAGCTTTTTCATCACGCGGACGATCTTCTTCAGCTCTTCCATCAGGTGCGATTTATTCTGCAGACGCCCTGCGGTATCGGCAATCAGGACATCAACATTGCGCGCTTTCGCCGCCTGAATCGCATCGAAAATTACCGATGCGGAGTCTGCGCCGGTGTGCTGGGCAATCACCGGAATATTGTTGCGCTGGCCCCACACCTGCAGCTGCTCAACGGCGGCGGCACGGAAGGTATCCCCCGCGGCCAGCATCACCGATTTACCTTGCTGTTCAAACTGACGCGCCAGCTTGCCGATAGTGGTGGTTTTACCCACGCCGTTAACGCCCACCATCAGAATAACAAAAGGCATTTTGCCTTCAATATTAAGCGGTTCGTCAACTTTTGCGAGGATTTCACCCATCTCTTCTTTCAGCAGGCCGTAGAGCGCTTCGGCATCGCGCAGCTGTTTACGGCTGGCGCTCTCCGTCAGGCTGCTGATGATTTTGCGGGTGGTTTCCACGCCAACATCGGCAATCAGGAGCTGTTCTTCCAGCTCTTCAAAGAGATCATCATCGATTTTCTTGCCGCGGAACAGACTGATAAATCCGGAACCGAGGTTCTCTTTGGTTTTGATCAGGCTGCGTTTCAGGCGCGCAAAGAAACCTTCTTTGGTCGGCTTTTCCTGCTCCTGAACAATCTCTTCAACCGGCTCGTTCTCGTCGGCGACCGGGACAACCATCACCGCCTCTTCTGCCGCCTCAGCCGCCAGCGCCTGCGCTTCGAGCTCTTCGTCGCTGATCGTCTCTTCTTCGGTTTCTGGCAAATACTCTTCCGGGATCGCCTCTTTACTCTCTTCAGCGATCTCTTCCGGCAGCGGTAATTCTTCATGCTCGACAGCCTGCGGCGGGACCGCCTCCGCGACCGGCTCGACAATCTCCTCGACCGCGACAGGTTCTGGCTCAACGGCGACAGGCTCCGGTTCAACCGGCTGCGGTTTTTCACGCTCCTGAACCTGCTCTGTGACCTCAACCACCTCTTCAGCAAAGGCTTCAGTCTCTTGCGGGCTGTGGGTGCGCGCTTCTGCTTCTACGTCAGCGACGGTTTCAACAGGGGTTTCAGGCTGCGGCTGTTCAACCGCTGCGGGCTGTTCTGCGCTCTGTTGTTCTTCGTTCTGCTGCTCGGTTTCCTGCTCTTTTTGACCAAATCCCAGCCAGGAAAAGAAGCCACGTTTTTTCTCTTTTGCCATCTGCGACTACACCCCTCGCGGTTAATTACTGGCGCTATATACATGGAAGCTAAAAAAATGATGAAATAGTTTATCACTTAACTTAACGCACATCACCGCCTGCAAACGCAGGCCGTACGAGTGACCTGAGCAACAATATGAAGAAACCCAACCGTGCTGCCGCGGGCCAAATTCGCATTATCGGTGGTCAGTGGCGTGGCCGTAAACTTCCCGTCCCGGACAGCCCCGGCCTGCGCCCGACCACCGACCGCGTCCGTGAGACGCTGTTTAACTGGCTGGCACCTTCAATGGTAGATGCCCGTTGCCTGGACTGCTTCGCCGGAAGCGGCGCGCTCGGCCTTGAAGCCCTTTCACGCTACGCCGCCAGCGCCACGCTGCTGGAGATGGATCGCAGCGTCGCCCAGCAGTTGCAGCAAAACCTGGTGACGCTGAAAGCGGCGCACGCCCGCGTCGTTAACACCAACACCCTCGCGTTTCTGGCCCAGGCAGGCACCCCGCACGATGTAGTATTTGTCGATCCGCCGTTTCGCAAAGGGCTGCTGGAAGAGACGCTGTCGCTGCTGGAAAACAACGGCTGGCTGGCGGATGATGCGCTAATCTACGTCGAGAGCGAGGTAGAAAACGGTTTACCGCCGGTGCCCGCCCACTGGGATCTGCACCGGGAGAAAGTAGCCGGACAGGTCGCCTATCGTCTTTATCACCGTCAATCACAAGGAGAGACTGATGCCGGTACTGATTAATCTGGGTCGTTTGCTGATGCTGGGGGTCTGGGCATTTTTGCTCCTCAACCTCGTCCACCCGTTCCCACGCCCGATGAACATTTTTGTTAACGTGGCGCTGATTTTTACCTCGTTTATGCATGCCCTGCAGATGGTGATGCTAAAAAACGGCTTACCGAAAGACGGTCCGCAGATGACCGGCTGGCAGCAGGCCCGCGTCTTTATCTTCGGCGTGTTTGAGCTGCTGGTGTGGATGAAGAAATTTAAAGCGCAGGCGAAGAAGTAACCTGCGGCCTTCTGCCCGGTGGCGCTGCGCTTACCGGGCCTACGTTTCGTGCGGGCTGGCTGACTACGGCGCCGGATCAAACCCCTCAAACCGTGACCCCTTGTAACGCAACGTTCCTTTATCCCCCACCGTCAGCTGATGGTACTGCTTCTCGTCGAGGCGAAAGGTCATCTCCAGACCGCCGCTTTCCGGCTTAAAGCTCGCTTCATAGCGCATGCTGGTGCCGGCAGGCGTAACCTGCTGCTGACGCGATCGACGATCGTTTAGCGCTTTTTCCCGTTTATTGCTCACCACCACCCGCTTTTGCAGCAGCGGCGCGGCGTCGTTATCGGCCTTTTCCCGACGCTGCTGCACAAAGCGAAATGACGCGGCAACGACGATAATTGCCAGAACGATAATAAAAAAGAGCGGCATCTTGCTCATTAGACAATCCTTAAGACCAGGCTGAAATCAGGATAGCGTGCCACGCTGTGCATTGCTATTGGCCCGTCTGCACCACTACACTGAAGTGAAACTGTTTATTCAACAATAACAGATACAGGGACTTAATATGCTTTGGTCATTTATCGCTGTCTGTTTCTCCGCATGGCTGTATGTCGATGCGTCCTACCGCGGCCCTGCCTGGCAGCGCTGGCTGTTTAAACCCGTCACCCTCCTGCTGCTACTGCTGCTGGCCTGGCAGGCGCCGATGTTCAACGCCATCAGCTACCTGGTGCTCGCAGGGCTCTGCGCATCGCTGGTGGGCGATGCCCTGACCCTGCTGCCGCGCCAGCGCCTGCTCTATGCCGTGGGGGCGTTTTTCTTATCGCATCTGCTCTACACCATCTATTTCGCCAGCCAGATGACGCTCTCCTTCTTCTGGCCGCTGCCGCTGGCGCTGCTGGTCGTTGGCGCGGTGCTGATAGCGGTGGTCTGGACGCGTCTGGAGGAGATGCGCTGGCCAATCTGTACGTTTATCGCCATGACGCTGGTGATGGTGTGGCTGGCAGGTGAGCTGTGGTTCTTCCGTCCGACGGCCCCGGCGCTGTCGGCTTTCGTGGGGGCCACGCTCCTGCTGCTGAGCAATATTGTCTGGCTGGGCAGTCATTACCGTCGCCGTTTCCGCGCCGATAATGCCATT
Organism: Leclercia sp. UBA5076; assembly: GCF_002416465.1. Lineage (NCBI taxonomy): Bacteria > Pseudomonadati > Pseudomonadota > Gammaproteobacteria > Enterobacterales > Enterobacteriaceae > Leclercia > Leclercia sp. UBA5076. Next base: position 62,683 of record NZ_DIAO01000016.1, on the reverse strand, counting down.
GCCGCCGCCTGCTATTTTGCCGGGCACTTCCTGATCGTGCGTTCGCTCTATATTTAACGCTTGACTCTGGAGTCGACTCCAGAGTGTATGCTGCGGTTAATGAGAAAATTATCATTGCCGGAGAGTGCCATGTCGACTCCAGAAACACCGAAAAAAGTGCCGCAGTTCGCGGCGCTTAAACTCGCCCCCCTTCCTGCTAAAGAGGCCTGTTGTAGCGTGGATCACACTCCACCGCAGGCCGAAACCGTGCTGCCTGCCGAGGGCGAGCGTTACAGCTGGGTGGTCAATGGCATGGACTGCGCCGCCTGCGCGCGCAAAGTGGAAAACGCCGTTCGCCAGGTGGCGGGGGTGAACCATGTCCAGGTGCTGTTTGCCACGCAAAAGCTGCTGGTTGATGCCGCAAGCAACGTCAGCGGCCAGGTCGAGGCCGCGGTAGTGAAGGCAGGCTACACGCTGCGCAATGAAAACGCGCCGGTCGAAAAATCCTCCATGCTGCGCGATAACCTCCCGCTCCTCACGCTGATAGTGTTGATGGCCCTGAGCTGGGGTCTGGCGCAGGTTAACCCTCCCCTCGGCAATATCGCCTTTATCGCCACCACGCTGGTCGGGCTCTGGCCGGTGGCCCGTCAGGCGCTGCGTCTGATGAAGAGCGGCAGTTGGTTCGCCATTGAGACGCTGATGAGCGTCGCCGCCATCGGGGCGCTGTTTATCGGTGCCACGGCGGAAGCGGCGATGGTGCTGCTGCTGTTTTTAACCGGCGAACGGCTGGAGGGCTGGGCGGCGAGCCGGGCGCGCAAAGGGGTGAGCGCGCTGATGGCGCTGAAACCGGAAACCGCCACGCAGATAATCAACGGCGAGCGCAAAACGGTGCCCATTGCCGGGCTGCGCCCGGGGGATGTGATCGAAGTCGCCGCTGGTGGACGCCTGCCCGCCGACGGGACGCTGCTTACCGCCGCCGCCAGCTTTGATGAAAGCGCCCTCACCGGCGAGTCCATCCCGGTCGATCGCACCGCGGGCGAAAAGGTGCTAGCGGGAGCCACCAGCGTCGATCGTCTGGTCGAGCTGACGGTCTTGTCGGAGCCGGGCGAGAGCGCCATCGACCGCATCCTGAAGCTGATTGAAGAGGCGGAAGCGCGCCGCGCCCCGGTGGAGCGCTTTATCGACCGCTTCAGCCGCCTCTATACCCCGGTGATTATGCTCATCGCCCTGCTGGTTGCTGTAGTGCCACCGCTGCTGTTCAGCGCGCCCTGGGAGGGCTGGATCTACAAGGGGCTGACCCTGCTGCTGATTGGCTGTCCATGTGCGCTGGTGATCTCGACGCCAGCGGCGATCACCTCCGGGCTGGCAGCCGCAGCGCGACGTGGCGCGTTGATTAAGGGCGGCGCGGCGCTGGAGCAGCTGGCGCAGGTGCAGCGGGTGGCCTTCGATAAAACCGGTACCCTGACGGTCGGCAAACCTCAGGTGACGGGCATTTATCCGCTCGACAGCGGCGAAAACGCCCTGCTGGCGCTGGCGGCGGCGGTAGAGCAGGGTTCCACCCACCCGCTGGCGCAGGCGATTGTGCGTGAAGCAAAAGCTCGCGGGCTGACGATTGCGGCGGCGACCGCGCAGCGGGCGCTAATGGGCTCCGGGATTGAAGCCGAGGTCGCGGGCAGTAAAGTGCTGATTTGCGCCGCGGATAAATTCCCTGCCCCGCACCTGGCGGTGCAAATCACTACCCTGGAGCAGGCCGGACAGACGGTGGTGATGGTGGTTCAGGAGGGCGTGGCCAAGGGACTTATTACGCTGCGCGACACCCTACGGGATGATGCGAAAGAGGCCGTGCAGGCCCTGCATCAGCTGGGGATCAAAGGTGTGATTCTCACCGGGGATAACCCGCGCGCCGCCGCGGCCATTGCCGGCGAACTGGGGCTGGATTTCCGGGCGGGGCTGCTGCCCGCCGATAAAGTGCAGGCGGTGACGGCGCTGAATGACACCGCGCCGCTGGCGATGGTAGGAGACGGTATTAACGACGCCCCGGCAATGAAGGCGGCAACCCTTGGCATTGCAATGGGCAGTGGCACCGATGTGGCGCTGGAGACCGCCGACGCGGCCCTCACCCACAACCGCCTGAGCGGGCTGGCGCAGATGATCAGCCTCGCGCGCGCCACCCGCGCCAATATCCGGCAGAATATTACTATCGCGCTGGGGTTGAAGGGAATTTTCCTGCTGACCACCCTGCTGGGCATGACGGGATTATGGCTGGCGGTGCTGGCGGATACCGGGGCGACGGTGCTGGTGACGGCCAACGCGCTGCGGTTATTGCGCCAGAGGTAAGAAAAAGCCCGGTGGCGGCTGCGCCTTACCGGGCCTACGATTTTCCAGGCCGGGCAAGCGCAGCGCCGCCCGGCCCCATCGTTACTGCATTCCCAACGTGTGCGGCAACCACAGCGATATTGCCGGAATGTAGGTCACCATCCCTAACACTATCAGCAGCATGGCATAGAACGGCAGCATCTCCTTCACTACGGCTTCGATCTTCTGCTTGCTCACCGCGCTGGCGACAAACAGCACCGAGCCTACCGGCGGGGTAATCAGGCCGATCCCGAGGTTAACCATCATGATCATGCCGAAGTGCACCGGATCGATACCCAGGGCGTTGGTCACCGGCAGCAGGACCGGCGTCAGGATCAGGATGATCGGCGCCATGTCCATCAGGGTGCCAATCAGCAGCAGCATGATGTTGAGGTACATCAGAATGACGTACTTGTTATCCGACAGCGACGTAAAGAATGCGGTGATGCGCATCGGCAGCTGCATGTAGGTCATCACCGCGCCAAAGGCCGCGGCAAAGCCAATCAGGATCATCACGATGGTGACCGTTTTGACCGTGCGGCACATCAGCTTCGGCAGCTCGTTCCACTTATAGTCGCGATAGATAAACATGGTGACAAAGAAGGCCCACAGGCAGGCGACCGCCGCAGACTCCGTTGCGGTAAAGATACCCGACAGGATCCCGCCGAGAATAATCACCACCGTCATCAGGCCCCACAGCGCATCCAGCATGGTTTTTAACGCCTGCTTGAACGGAATGCGCTCCCCTTTCGGGTAGCCGCGCTTGCGCGCGAAGCATAAACAGAGCGCCATCAGCCCCATGCCCAGCAGCAGACCCGGCAGTACGCCCGCGATAAACAGCGTGGCGATAGAGACCGTGCCGCCTGCCGCCAGGGAGTAGATCACCGAGTTGTGGCTCGGCGGGATCAGAATCGCCTGCACCGAGCCGCTGGCGGTGACCGCCGCCGCATATTCGCGCGGATAGCCCTTCTTCTCCATCTCCGGGATCATCACGGTCCCGATGGAGGCGGTATCCGCCACCGAGGAGCCGGAAATAGCGCCGAAAAAGGTCGAAGCGACGATATTCACCAGCGACAGCCCGCCGCGAATAAAGCCGACAAAGATATAGGCGAAGTTAACCAGCCGCCGGGCAATGCCCCCTTCCGCCATGATCGCCCCCGCGAGGATAAAGAACGGGATCGCCAGCAGGGTAAATTTGTTCACCCCGCTGGTGATTTGGATCATTAATGCTTCCAGCGGCAGATCAATCCACAGCGCGCCAGCCACGGCGCTTAAGCCGACGGCAAAGGCCACCGGCATCCCCAGCGCCAGCAGAATGGCGAGGGTGAATAACAAAACAAAGGCATCCATTGTTCACCCCTTAACTGTGGTTGCCGATCAGCACGACCGGGCGACTTTCCTGAGAGCCAAACAGCAGGCGCTCAAGCACAAACAGGATCAAAATCGCCGACCCCACCGGCAGCGGCAGATAACTTTCGCCGGAGGTCAGGATCGGAAACTCCGCGACCGGCTGGTCCCAGAGTTCAATGCACAGCAGGTAGCTGTACCAGAACATGATGCCGGAGATGACCAGCATCAGCAGATCCACCACCCGTGCGCAGACCGTTTTCAGTGAGTCTGGCAATCTGTCTGTGAGCATGTTCACCGCAATATGTGAGCCGGCGCGGTAGCTCACCGCCGCGCCGATAAAGGTGAACGTCACCATGCAGATAATGGCAATCGGCTCCGGCCACGACTCACCGCGGTTGAGTACGTAGCGCGAAAAGATGCCAATCGGGATAACGATGGTCATCACCAGCAGCGACAGCCCGGCAATGGCCATCGCCAGCAGGTAGAGACGGTCCATCCATTTCAGATAGAGTTCGGACATAAATACTCCGGCTTACTTAACGTCAGCGATGGCTTTCATCAGATCCTGATGTTTTTCACCATACTGGGCGCGCACCGGCTCGGTCGCTTTGACGAACACCGCCTTATCGATGTCATGGAACTGCACGCCGCCCGCCTTCATCTTCGCCAGCGCTTCGTCGTTGTAGGCCTGCCACAGCTTACGCTGCTCCATCTGCGCTTCACGGGCCAGGGTCTTAATTTTTTCCTGCTCGTCGGCGCTCAGCTTGTCCCACTTCATTTTGGAGTAGAGCAGCATTTCCGGAGTGATAAAGTGGCCGCTCAGGGTGTAGTTTTTGGCCACCGGCATGTAGTTGTGGGCGATATAGGTCGGTGGGTTATTCTCAGCGCCGTCGATAACGCCGGTCTGCATGCCGCTGTAGACTTCACTTACCCCCATCGCCACCGAGTTGGCGCCCATATCTTTCAACGTCGCCAGCGCCACCGGGCTGCCCTGAACGCGGATTTTCTTACCTTTCAAATCTTCCGGTTTAACAATCGGATCTTTGGTGATCAGGTTACGGGTGCCGGAGTCCATCCAGCCGAGGAAGACCAGCTTCGATTTCGGGTTCGCCGTCAGTTTTTCGCCGATCTGCTTACCGATGTCGCCGTCGATCACTTTGTGCATATGGTCTTCATCGCGGAATACATACGGCAGGGTAAAGACTTCGATATCCGGCAGGATGGCCGCAACCGGCGCCATGGAGACGCGGATCATATCGATGGCGCCCATCTGCGCCTGCTCAATCATCTGCTTTTCATCACCCAGTACGCCGCCAGGGAAGACTTTGATCTCCAGCTTGCCGTCGGTTTGTTGTTTAAGTTTTTCACCCATATGCTCCACCGCCACCACGTTCGGGTAGCCTTCAGGATGCACATCAGCAGCTTTAATGGTTTGAGCAGAGACAGAGGCAGCAAAAGCAGACAGACACAGAGCGGCCAGCAACGGCTTGATGGTCGTTTTCATTGAGTCAACTCCAGGGTATGAGGTAAGCGTTGGAACGGCGTTTTAGTTTTCAGCTTCAAAACTAGCCTAAGGCCTGGAAAACGAGGGTGAAGCGCCTCACAAAAAAGCGCTAAAATTTGAAACAATGGTTCAAATTGGTGATGGAGTTCAAACGAATGGCCTTTCAGGCCCGTGCAGGAGGGCGTGCCGGAGGGCGGCTACGCCTTACCCGGCCTACGCGTAGGCCCGTGCAAGCGCAGCGCCGCCGGGCAAAATGGCATTAGCCTTTGCGGATCAGATAGCGATAGGGCAGCGAGGCGGTTTCCTGTGCCAGCAGCTCATGTTCCATAAAGGTACAAAAGCCGGGAATATCGCGGGTGGTGGCCGGATCGTCGGCAATAATTAATAGCGTCTCGCCGGTTTGCATCGTGCGCACGGTTTTGCGCACCATCATCACCGGTTCCGGGCAGCGCAGGCCCTGGGCGTCAAGAGTATGGTCTGGGCTGGAAAACAGATCGGTCATCGTCGTCTCGTTCAGATAAAAAACGGCAGTAGTTTACGCCCCAGACCGGGCAAAGCAAACCAGGTTAACGATTGCGTAAAAATTAGCCGTTGCAAAGCACAATGAAAGCAGTATGATGCGGCCGGTTTTCAGAATCTGTTCCAACAGGCGTTATTGTTGAAGCCAGTCTGGAGACGGACAGCGCGCAAAAACCGGAGCGTACATAGAGTACGTGAGGATTTTGAGCACTGCCCGGATTCAGAATGGCGAATAAAATAGCCTGATGGCCAGATTCATATTGGGTTCCCTCACCCCAACTTATAAAAAGGTCACAATATGACGCAGTTCTCTCAATCGCAGCGCGTAAAAGCGTTGTTCTGGCTTTCGCTTTTCCATCTGCTGGTGATTACCTCCAGTAACTACCTGGTACAGCTGCCGATCTCCATTTTTGGTTTTCATACCACCTGGGGCGCGTTCAGTTTCCCGTTTATCTTCCTTGCGACCGATCTTACCGTCCGTATCTTTGGCGCACCGCTCGCCCGACGCATTATTTTTGCCGTCATGCTTCCGGCGCTGTTTGTGTCGTACGGGATCTCCTCGCTGTTCTATATGGGAAGCTGGCAGGGCTTTGAGGCGCTGACGCACTTTAACCTTTTTGTCGCCCGTATCGCCGCCGCCAGCTTTATGGCCTATGCGCTTGGGCAGATCCTCGACGTGCATGTCTTTAACCGCCTGCGCCAGAACCATCTCTGGTGGATGGCGCCGACCGCCTCCACGCTGTTTGGCAACGTCAGCGATACGCTGGCCTTTTTCTTTATCGCCTTCTGGCGCAGCCCGGATGCGTTTATGGCCGAACACTGGATGGAAATTGCCCTCGTGGATTACGCCTTCAAGGTGCTTATCAGCCTGGTCTTCTTCCTGCCGATGTACGGCGTACTGCTGAATATGTTGCTGAAAAGATTCGAGGATAAATCTGAAATTTCAGCATTACGGGCAGGTTAAAGGTTCCCCTGAACAGTTGTGATAAGATGGATTGATGCGCCGTTATGGCCGTTTATCGAAAGGAAGAATGTAATGCGCAATCTGGTTAAATATGTCGGGATTGGCCTGCTGGTGATGGGGCTTGCCGCTTGTGATAACAGCGACACGAAAGCACCTGCTCAGGCTGCGTCTGCGGAAAGCAACGCCACGGGTCAGCCGGTCAGCCTGATGGATGGCAAACTCAGTTTCTCACTGCCCGCGGATATGACCGATCAGAGCGGCAAGCTGGGTACGCAGGCGAACAATATGCACGTCTATTCCGATGCCACCGGGCAGAAAGCGGTGATTGTGATCGTCGGCGACGACACCAGTGAAGACCTGGGCGTGCTGGCGAAACGTCTGGAAGATCAGCAGCGCAGCCGCGACCCGCAGCTGCAGGTGGTCACCAACAAAGCCATCGATCTGAAAGGCCACACCCTGCAACAGCTGGACAGCATTATCTCTGCCAAAGGCCAGACCGCTTACTCATCCGTGGTGCTGGGTAAAGTGGACAACAAGCTGCTGACCCTGCAGATCACGCTGCCTGCTGACGACCAGCAGAAAGCGCAAACTGCCGCAGAGAACATCATCAATACCCTGGTGATTCAGTAAGTCATCACGATGAAATGGCCTCCTCCGGAGGCCATTTTTTTAGCCGCCACGTCAGCAGTAACGCCACCGCCACCAACCCCGCCGCCGCCAGATAGATAACCGGTACCCCGGCCCACGCCATCACCAGCCCGGCCAGCGGCCCGGTCACCCCCAGCGACATATCCATAAACACCGTATAGGTCGCCAGCGCCGCCCCCTGGTTCTGCTGCGGTACCGCTTTGACCGCCACCACCCCCAGCGCCGGGAAGACCAGCGAGAAGCCTGCCCCCGCAAGGAACACCCCGATCCGCGCCATCCACGGCGCCTCAGCGATGCCGGTCAGCAGCAGGCCGAGGATCTCAACGCTAAAGCAGATCATCGCCACGTTCAGTCCGCCCAGCCGGTTGATGCCGTTGGGGAACAGCAGGCGGGTGCCGACGAAGGCGCAGCTAAAGAGCGTCAGCGCGAAGGCCGCGCCGTCCCAGCCTTTATCGGCGTAAAACAGCGTAATGAAAGTGGCGATAACCCCAAAACCTGCCGAACCGAGCGCCAGCGCCATGCCGTAGGGCCAGACGCGCCCCAGCACCGTGCGAAACGGCATCGGCTTGCCTTTGCTGGCCTTCACTTTCGGACGTGGCAGGGCGAAGAGGATCGCCAGCAACGCCACCCCCATAATGGTCAACGCCAGCCCGCTCAGGCCGGTGTAGCGATAGCAGAGCACGCCAAGGGGCGCGCCCATCGCCATTGCGCCATAGGTGACGATGCCGTTCCAGGAGATCACCCGCCCGATGTGCGAAGCTCCCACTACCCCCACGCCCCACAGCGTTGAGCCCGTTCCGGCAAGGCTTTGTCCGATGCCTAAGATCACCCGGCCAAAACAGAGCAGCGCCAGGCTGACCACCGGCCAGGCGCTGGTCAGCCCGGCCAGGAAATAGCTCACCCCGCTCAGGAAGCAGCCGCACAGCCCCAGCACCACAATGCTCTTGGGCCCGAACAGATCGGCATAGCGCCCGGCATAGGGGCGGCTTAACAGGGTGGCGAAGTATTGCAGGCTGATGACCAGCCCCGCCCAGAAGGCGCTAAAGCCCATAATGTCATGCACATAGCCCGGCAGGACGGCAAGCGGCAGGCCGATGGTCAGGTAGCTGGCAAAGTTGAAAATCACGACGGAAACAATACGCAGGTTGAGGCGCAATCCACTCAGTGCCGGTTCGGCGGCAGGTTCGGGCATCAGGTTCACCAGAATTTTTACAACAGTGTTTCACTATTACCACGCCAGGGAGAGAAATGCAGCAGCGACTTTAAGATTAACGGCGTCAGCCGAAGCGCTGCGGGCGCACTACACTTAGGAGCATCTTATAAGAGGAATAATCATGATAATCACGCCGCCCGATAAAACGGGTCTTCCACCCGCTGATAAAGCGGGTCTCCATATTTTAATGAAGCTGGCCTGTCTGGTGGTGATCCTGGCAGGCATTCACGCCGCAGCAGATATTCTCGTTCAGCTATTGCTGGCGCTCTTTTTCGCCATCGTCCTTAACCCCCTCGTCACCTGGTTTTTGCGCCGGGGGGTAAGCCGCCCTGTTGCCATCACCATTGTGGTGGTGGTAATGCTGATTGGACTGACGGCGCTGTTTGGGGTGCTGGCGGCCTCGCTCAATGAATTTGCCGCCATGCTGCCGAAATACAACAAAGAGCTGACGCGCAAGATTGTCGATCTGCAGCAAATGTTCCCGTTCCTCAACCTGCACATCTCCCCGGAGCGGATGCTGAGACGGATGGACTCGGAAAAGGTGATGACCTTTGCCACCGCGCTGATGACTCAGCTTTCCGGGGCGATGGCCAGCATTTTGCTGCTGGTGATGACCGTGGTCTTTATGCTGTTTGAAGTGCGCCACGTGCCGTACAAGATGCGTTTTGCCCTCAATAATCCGCAGATCCATATCGCCGGTTTACACCGCGCCCTGAAGGGCGTGTCGCACTACCTGGCGCTGAAAACGCTGCTGAGTTTGTGGACCGGGGCCATTGTCTGGCTGGGGCTGACGCTGCTGGGGGTGCAGTTTGCCCTGATGTGGGGCGTGCTGGCCTTCCTGCTGAACTATGTGCCTAATATCGGCGCGGTGATCTCCGCCGTACCGCCGATGATCCAGGCGTTCCTGTTCAACGGTTTTTACGAATGCATGATGGTGGGGGCGCTATTCCTTATCGTCCACATGGTGCTGGGCAATATCGTTGAGCCGCGAATGATGGGCCACCGGCTGGGAATGTCCACTCTGGTGGTCTTCCTGTCGTTATTGATCTGGGGCTGGTTGCTCGGCCCGGTGGGGATGTTACTTTCCGTGCCGCTCACCAGCGTCTGTAAGATCTGGATGGAGACCACCCGGGGCGGCAGCAAACTGGCGATCCTGCTTGGGCCAGGCAGACCAAAAAGCAGGCTGCCGGGATAGCGTCTCCCCTTTTAGCGCGCGCGGTGCGGTAAACTTATACGTCGGGTCAGCAATGGCCCGACGTTCTCTGTTCTAACCGGCGAAAGGTGACGTAATTCATGTACGAGAAGGACACGCTCAGCGCGCTTGAGGCCATCACCGAAGCGCAACGCATCGCGTTTGCCCCCATGCTGTTTCAGACCGCGCGCTGTCTGCGTCATTTCGGGGTGCTCGCCTTGCTGGACAAACAGGGCCAGCACGGCGCGACGCTTGACGAGATCGTCGCTAACTGCACGCTCAGTGAGTATGGCGCGGGCGTGCTGCTGGATATGGGATTAAGCGGACGGATCGTGACCCGCAGCGACGGACGTTATTATCTGGCTAAAATCGGCCACTACCTGCTGCATGACAGCATGACCCGGGTCAACATGGATTTCACCCAGGACGTATGCTACCAGGGACTGTTTCACCTTGCCGATTCTCTGCAAGGGGAAAAGCCGGCGGGACTGACGGTCTTTGGCGACTGGCCAACCATCTATCCGGCCCTCTCTGCCCTGCCCGAGCAGGCACAGCGGAGCTGGTTTGCTTTCGATCACTTCTATTCCGACGGCGCATTCGACGCCGCCCTGCCCCTTATATTCGCAAGCAGGCCGACAAAATTGTACGATGTCGGCGGCAATACGGGTAAATGGGCGCTACGCTGCTGTAGATACGATGAAAATGTCGCCGTTACGCTGCTCGATTTGCCGCAGCAAATTGCACTGGCCCAGGAAAATATCGCAAAAGCAGGATTATCTCATCGTATTGAGTTCCATCCTGTCGATATGCTTAGCGACGCTGAACTGCCGGATGACGCGGATGTCTGGTGGATGAGCCAGTTTCTGGACTGCTTCTCTCCCGATCAGATTGTGACCCTGCTAAGCAACGTGGCGAAGGTGATGAAGCCGGGTGCCCGCCTGTGCATTCTGGAGCTGTTCTGGGATGCGCAGCGATTCGAAGCGGCCGCCTTCAGCCTGAACGCCACCTCGCTCTATTTCACCTGTATGGCGAACGGCAACAGCCGTTTTTACAGCGCAGAAAAATTTTATCACTATCTGGAAAAAGCAGGATTCCGGGTAGAAGAGCGGCATGACAATCTCGGGGTGGGCCACACCTTATTGATTTGCCAGAAATATGAACAGTAACGCCGCCTGAGTGACAGGGGCGTGACCGGATGACGGGTTTATCGCGGACGCGCGCAGATGAAATTTGCACTTAACATTCTCGACTGGCAAGCCAGAGCGCCAGGCCTTTGCGATGCCAGTCAGTGGCAGGCATGGTCACAGGGCTCGCACGCCATCGATCCCGCCGCGCCGCAGGCAAAACTGTCCGAACTGCCGATGATGACCGCCCGCCGCCTCAGCTCTGGCAGCAAGCTGGCGGTGGAGTGCGGAATGGCGATGGTGCGCAAGCACGCCATTGACGCCGTGGTCTACACCAGCCGTCACGGTGAGCTGGAGCGAAACTACCGCCTTCTGCATGCGCTGGCGACCGGACAGGATCTCTCCCCCACCGATTTCGCCATGTCGGTGCACAACTCCGCGGTGGGGAATCTCACCATCGCCGCGCGTCAGCCGATCGTCTCGTCGTCCCTCTCCGCCGGAATGGATACCTTCCAGCAGGGTCTCATTGAGGTGCTGAGCCTGCTGCATGCCGGGTATAAGCGGCTGTTAATGGTCGATTTCGACGGCACCCTGCCCGATTTTTACCGCCCCGCGCTGCCGGAACAGATGCCAGGCTGGCCCTATGCTCTGGCGCTGGTCATTGAAGCCGGCAACAGCCTGCGCTGTGAAACCCGCGCCGCCCGTTATCCGGACGAACTCCCGCTGCCGCAGAGCCTGCTGTTCCTGCGCCACTACCTGCGCGACGATGCGCAGTTTGACGTGCCCGGCGAGCGCCTGCTGTGGCAGTGGACGCGGGCATGAGAGCGATTAAGGCGGCGTGTGGCCGCGGCTGGCGATTGGTGATGACCGGCCTGTGCTTCGTGCTGTTTGGCGTGGGCGGACTGCTGCTGTCGCTGGTGTGGTTCAATCTGTTGAACCTGGTGCAGCGCGATCGCGCCCGTCGCCGTCGCCTCGCCCGCCGCAGCATCGCCGCCAGCTTCCGCACCTTTTTAACCGTGGCGCGCGCCCTGGGCGTGCTCGATTACCGTTTCGATAACCTTGAGGTCCTGCGCCAGGAGCGCGGCTGCCTGGTGGTGGCGAATCATCCGACGCTTATCGACTACGTGCTTATCGCCTCGGTGATGCCGGAAACCGACTGTCTGGTGAAAGGCGCTCTGCTGCGGAACCCCTTTCTCAGCGGTGCGATCCGGGCTGCGGATTACCTGATCAACAGCGAAGCCGATACGCTCTTAAGCGCCTGTCAGCAGCGGCTGGGCCAGGGCGACACCCTGCTGATTTTCCCGGAAGGGACGCGTACGCAGGTGGGAAAAGCCATGACGTTGCAGCGCGGGGCGGCGAATATTGCCGTGCGGTGCGCCAGCGATCTGCGGGTGGTACTTATCCACTGCAGTGAGCATCTGCTCGATAAACAGAGCCAGTGGTATGACATACCGCCAGACAAGCCCTTTTTTACGGTTGATGTCCGTGAGCGGGTGAATATTGATGATTTTTACGATGCGGCAGTCCACGAGCCCGCGCTGGCGGCCCGACAGCTCAACCGGCACCTGCAGCATCGCTTAACATCCGGTCTCAAATCTTTGTCAGGAATGAATGATGCAAGCGCTCTACCTTGAAATTAAAAATCTAATTATTACCACCCTCAATCTGGACGAATTGACCGCAGAGGATATCGATACGGATGCCGCGCTGTTTGGCGATGGGTTGGGCCTTGACTCAATCGATGCCCTTGAGCTGGGCCTGGCGGTAAAAAACCAGTACGGCGTGGTGCTGTCTGCGGAAAGCGAAGAGATGCGCCAGCACTTCTACTCCGTTGCCACGCTGGCCTCTTTCATCACTGCCCAACGCGCCTGAGACTGAACTGAAATGACGACTGAACACAAATCCGTTTACCAGGAAGTGACTTCCCTTCTGATCACCCTGTTTGAAGTCGCCCCCGAGGATATAACGCCGCAGGCGCGACTGTATGAGGATCTGGAGCTGGACAGCATCGACGCCGTCGACATGGTGGTTCACCTGCAGAAGCGAACCGGCGCCCGTATCAAGCCGGACACCTTCAAGTCGGTGCGTACCGTGCAGGACGTGGTGGATGCGGTAGAAAAACTGCTGGGCGAAGCGTAACGCATCATGCGTGGCGGAAAGTCATTTCCGGTCATCCCGCTGCTGACGGGATTAATGCTGCTCGGCTGGCCCTTCCTGGTGGGCTTTGGGCTGGCGCACAACAGGCTGCACTGGCTGCTGCCGCTGATGGCCGTCCTGCTGCTGTGCCGTTTTAACCAGGCGCGGCGCAACGCCGGGCCGCTGCGCTATGTGATCCAGAGCGTGGCCCTGGTGGGCATCCTCCTCTGTGCGGCAAGCTATCTGCTGAACGCGCACCACTGGCTGCTGCTCTATCCGGTGGTGGTGAACCTGGCCATGCTGGCGGTGTTTGGCGGCTCGCTCTGGACGACGATGCCAATAGTGGAGCGGCTGGCGCGCCTGCGCGACCCCCATCTTCCCCCTGCTGGTGTGCGCTACACCCGCGTCGTGACGCGGGTATGGTGCGGCTTTTTCATTTTTAACGGCAGCGTGGCGCTGTTCACCGTGTTGCATGGGGATATGCGGCTCTGGACGCTGTGGAACGGCATGATCGCCTACATCCTGATGGGAACGTTAATGGCAAGCGAGTGGCTGGTACGTCAGCGGATGATGAAAGATGCATAACCCCCTGCCGCTGAGCCAGTGGCTGAACGCTCCCCGTCCGGACGACACCCCTGTCGCCTGGTCCGGCGATTATCGCTGGACGCTCGGGGAGTTACGCCACGACGTCATCACCCTGACGGCCTCTTTACAACAGCAGGAAGGTGAGCGCTGGGCGCTCTGCTTCGAGGACTGCTATCTGTTTATCGTCGCCCTGCTGGCAACGCTGCATGCGGGCAAAACGCCGGTGCTGCCCGGACACAGCCGGGAATCGCTGCTGGAAGAGCAACAGGCGCTGTTCAGCGGCGTGCTGAGCGACAGGACGCTGAACATCCGCGGCCCGCTGCAGGTGATCGGCTCTGCCCGCCGCCGTGCCGCCGCCTTTACGCCGCTGCCGGACATCGGGAATACCCGCGCTATCGAGCTGTTCACCTCCGGCTCGACCGGAAAGCCTGAGCGTATTATCAAGACCATCGCCCAGCTCGATGGCGAAGCCCGCCTGCTGGCAGCCCGCTTTGGTGCGCGGCTGCACGGTTGCGCTGTCGTCTCCTCGGTGGTGCCGCAGCATCTCTACGGCCTGACGTTTCGCATTGTGCTGCCGATGGCGCTGGGGATGGCGCTGCACACGGCGATGCTCACCCATGCCGAGCAGCTGGCGGCGCTCGATCCCACACAGCGCTACCTGTTTATTAGCAGCCCGGCATTTCTGAAGCGGCTCGATCCTGCCCTCACCCCGCCGCCCGTCGCGGTGTTAGTTTCGGCCGGGGGTGTACTGGCGTGGCCGTCGGTCTGCGATACCCACCGCTGGCTGGGATGCTGGCCGGATGAAATTTACGGCAGCAGCGAAACCGGGGTTCTCGCCTGGCGCTATCGCCAGGCAGAGGCAAACCTCTGGCAGCCCTTCCCTGGCGTCACCTTTCACCGCGATAATGAGGCCCTGCGCGTCACCTCGCCGCTTACGGATGCGGACGGCGTGCTGCTCGACGATATTCTGCACTTCGCGGATAACGGTCAGTTCAGCCTCGTCGGCCGCCGGGGCCGGGTGGTGAAAATCGAAGAGAAGCGCATTTCGCTCAATGAGATCGAACAGCGTCTGCTGGCGCTGGAGGGCATCTACGAAGCGGCGGCGCTGCCTGTCACCCGCGGTGGGCGGCAGGGGATTGGCGTCCTGCTGGTTCTGAGCGACACCGCGCGTCAGCAGCTGCACCAGCGCGGCAGTAAAGCGCAGATCCTCGCCTGGCGACGCGCCCTGCGCCCCTGGCTCGAACCGGTCGCGGTACCCCGCTACTGGCGCATTCTTGATGAAATGCCGGTGAACAGTATGAACAAGCGTGTCTATGCGCAGCTACAGGAGTTATTTGATGAACATCCCTGAGATCGGGCGCCACCAGGCACAGCCTCAGCACCTTGAGATCGTCCTGCATCTCGATCCGGCGCTGTTCTGGTTCCAGGGCCATTTTGCCGTGCAGCCGCTGCTGCCGGGAGTTGCCCAGGTGGACTGGGTGATGCACTACGCCACCACGCTGCTGGCGCCGGAATACCGTTTTCACACTATTCAGCACGTGAAGTTTCAGGCGCCGCTGCTGCCGGAGGCCACCGTGACGCTGGTTCTCGACTGGAACGCGGCGCGCCAGATGCTCACCTTTAGCTATCTGCGGCACGACGGCGAGCTGCGCCACACCGCCAGCAGCGGGAAGATTCGCTTATGCCGTTAACCTTCCGCCCCTGCATCCTCATCCCCTGCTATAACCACGGGGCGATGATGGCAAGCGTGCTGGCCCGCCTGGCGCCGTTTCAGCTGCCGGTGATTGTGGTGGACGACGGCAGCGACGCCAGCACCCGTCAGGCACTGGATCGCCTGGCCGCCGACAATGCGCAGGTAACGCTGGTGCGGCTGACCCACAACAGCGGCAAGGGCGCGGCGGTGATCCGCGGGCTGAAGGTCTGCGCCGGAGCCGGTTTTAGCCATGCGGTACAGGTGGACGCCGACGGCCAGCACGCGCTGGAGGACATTCCCCGGCTGCTGGCGCTGGCCGAACGCCACCCGACAGCGCTTATCTCCGGCCAGCCGCTCTTTGATGATTCGATCCCCCGCTCGCGGCTGTATGGCCGCTGGGTCACTCACGTCTGGGTCTGGATCGAAACGCTCTCATTGCAGCTCAAAGACAGCATGTGCGGCTTTCGGGTCTACCCGGTGGAGGCCACGCTCCAGCTGGCAAACCGCGTCTCCCTCGGTAAGCGAATGGATTTTGACACCGAAGTGATGGTGCGCCTCTACTGGCAGGGCAATACCAGCTATTTTCTGCCCACCCGGGTGACCTACCCTGAGAATGGCCTCTCCCATTTCGATGCCCTGAACGATAACCTGCGCATCTCCTGGATGCATACCCGGCTGTTCCTCGGCATGCTACCGCGTATCCCTTCCCTGCTGTTACGCCCTCGCCGCCAGCACTGGGCGCAGCAGCAGGAGGTCAAAGGTCTCTACGGCATGCGCCTGATGCTGCGGGTCTGGCAGCTGCTTGGCCGCCGGGCGTTTACCCTCCTGCTCTGGCCGGTGATTACCGTCTACTGGCTGACCGCCCGTCCGGCGCGGCAGGCCTCCCGGCAGTGGATCGCCCGGGTCAGTGAGACGCTGGCGAGACGCCAGCAGCCAAAACCTGCGCGCCTGAACAGCTTTTTCCACTTCCTGCGCTTCGGCAACGCCATGCTGGATAAGGTCGCCAGCTGGCAGGGCGAACTCAAACTGGACCGGGACGTGCTATTTGCGCCCGGCGCACGGGAAAGACTCGATCTGACGTCGCCGCAGGGCAAACTGCTGCTGGCCTCCCATCTGGGTGACGTTGAAGCGTGCCGCGCCCTGGCCCAGCTTAAAGGGGGCAAAACCATCAACGCGCTGGTGTTCAGCGATAACGCCCAGCGTTTCAAACAGATTATGCAGGAGATGGCACCCCAGGCCGGGCTGAACCTGATACCGGTGACCGATATTGGCCCGGAAACGGCCATCCTGCTGAAAGAGAAGATCGATCGCGGGGAATGGGTGGCGATCGTTGGAGATCGGATCGCCGTCGATCCGCAGCGCGGCGGAAACTGGCGCGTGGTATGGAGCGATTTTATGGGCCAGCCCGCGCCGTTCCCCGAGGGGCCCTTTGTCCTCGCCTCGCTGATGCGCTGCCCGGTGGTGCTGATCTTCGCCCTGCGCCAGCAGCAGAAGCTGCATATCCACTGCGAAGACTTTGCCGATCCGCTGCTGTTACCGCGCAGCGAGCGCCAGCAGGCGTTACAGCAGACCGTCGACCGTTATGCCCAACGGCTGGAGCACTTTGCGCTGCAGGCTCCGCTCGACTGGTTTAATTTTTTCGATTTCTGGCGTCTGCCGGATGCCCACGAGAAGGAGTAAAGGGTGCTGACCGATCCGCGCTTTACCACTGAAGTAGAGCTGACCGTACCGTTTCACGACGTCGATATGATGGGCGTGGTCTGGCACGGCAACTATTTTCGCTACTTTGAGATCGCCCGCGAGGCGCTGCTCAACCAGTTCGATTATGGCTATCGCCAGATGAAAGCCTCTGGCTATCTCTGGCCGGTGGTGGATACCCGGGTGAAGTACCGCGATGTCCTCACCTTTGAGCAGCGCATCCGCGTCCGGGCCCATATCGAAGAGTTCGAGAACCGCCTGCGCATCGCCTACCAGATTTTTGACGCCACCAGCGGCAAGCGGACCACCACCGGCTACACCATTCAGGTGGCGGTGGAGGAGCAGAGCCGCGAGCTCTGTTTTGTTAGCCCGCCAGTGCTGTTTGAGCGCATGGGAGTGACGCCATGAAGTGGTTACCCCTGCTTGCCCTGCTGGTCAGCCCCTGGGTCAGCGCCGTGACGCTGGATGAATTACAGCAGCGCTTTACCGAACAGCCGGTGGTGCGTGCCCACTTTGAGCAGCTCCGCACCATTAAAGATCTGCCCCAGCCCCTGCGTTCGAACGGCGAAATGCTGATCGCCCGGGATAACGGCCTGCTGTGGGAGCAAAAAGCGCCCTTCCCGATGACCCTGCTGCTGGACGACAACCGGATGGTACAGACCATTAACGGCCAGCCGCCGCAGATCATCACCGCCGATAATAACCCGCAGATGTTCCAGTTCAACCACCTGCTGCGCGCCCTGTTCCAGGCGGATCGCAAGGTGCTGGAGGAGAACTTCCGTATCGACTTTAAGGATCTCGGCAATGGCCGCTGGTCGCTGGTGTTGACCCCGATCACTACGCCGCTGGACAAGATTTTCACCTCACTCGATCTGGGCGGTGAGACCTATCTGGAGTCCATTGTGCTGAACGACAGGCAGGGCGACCGCACCGATATTACCCTTTCCCGCCACCAGCTCACGCCCGCCAGCCTGACCGATGACGAACGCCAACGCTTTGCCGCCCCGTAATGGCCGCCGCCCGGCGCTGATATGGGGAATAATCTGCCTGGCACTGCTGGCGGTACTGCTGACGCTGTTACCCGGGGCGCGGCTGAACAGCAGCGTGCTGGCGATGCTGCCCAAACAGAGCCTGGGCGCCATTCCCCCCGCCCTGAACGACGGTTTTATCCAGCGACTTGACCGCCAGCTGGTGTGGCTGGTCAGCCCCGGTAACGCGCCCGATCCGCAGGTGGCGCAGCAGTGGCTGAGCCTGTTGCAGACATCCGGTTCCCTGCACGCGGTAAAAGGGCCGATGGACGCCGCCGGGCAAAAAGCCTGGGGCGACTTCTTCTGGCAGCATCGTAACGGCCTGATCGACCCTGCCACCCGTGCGCGGCTGCAAAACGGCGGCGAGGCGCAGGCCCAGTGGATTTTGTCCCAGCTTTACTCCGCTTTCTCTGGCGTCAGCGGCAAAGAGCTGCAAAACGACCCGCTGATGCTGATGCGCGGCTCGCAGCTTTCCCTTGCCCAAAACAGCCAGAAACTGCGGCTGATGGACGGCTGGCTGGTAACGAAAGATGAGGCGGGCAATTACTGGTATCTGCTGCACGGCGAGCTGGCCGGTTCGTCGTTCGATATGCAGCAGACCCACCGGCTGGTGACCACGCTTCACGATCTCGAAGGCCAGTTGAAAACGCGTTATCCCCGGGCGCAGCTGCTGTCGCGCGGGACGGTGTTTTACAGTGACTACGCCAGCCAGCAGGCGAAACGGGACGTCTCCACGCTGGGCGTTGCTACCCTCCTGGGCGTGATAGGGCTGATTGTGGCGGTGTTCCGCTCCCTGCGCCCGCTCCTGCTGTGCCTGCTCTCTATCGCTATCGGCGCACTGGCGGGCACGGTGGCGACCCTGCTGCTGTTTGGCGAACTGCATCTGATGACCCTGGTGATGAGTATGGGCATCATCGGCATCTCGGCGGATTACACGCTTTATTACCTGACCGAGCGAATGGTGCACGGCAGGGAACAGTCGCCGTGGCAAAGCCTGGCAAAAGTGCGCAATGCCCTGCTGCTGGCGTTGTTCACCACCGTGGCGGCCTATTTCATCATGATGCTGGCACCCTTCCCGGGTATCCGCCAGATGGCGGTCTTTGCCGCCGCGGGCCTGAGCGGTGCCTGTCTGACGGTGATCTTCTGGCATCCGTGGCTGTGTCGCGGCTTACCGGTGCGCCCGGTGCCGATGAAAACCCTGATGCTGCGCTGGCTGGCGGCCTGGCGCGATAAACGCCTGTCGGTGGGCCTGCCGGTGGCGCTGGCGGTTATCGCCCTTGCGGGGATCGCGACGCTGCGGGTGGACGATGATATCGCCCAGCTTCAGGCCCTGCCGCAGGCGATTCTCGCCCAGGAGAAAGCCATTACCGCCCTGACCGGCCAGCGGGTCGATCAAAAATGGTTCGTGGTCCATGGCGACTCGGCCCAGCAGACCCTGGAGCGGCTGGAGGCGTTTACCCCGGCGCTGGGTCAGGCGCAGCAGGCGGGCGAGCTGACCGCCTGGCGTAGCCTGCCGCTGAACTCGCTGGCGCAACAGGCGCGCGATCTGGCCCTGCTGCACAAGGCGGCGCCGGCGGTGACCGGGGTGCTGCAAAGCGCAGGGCTGACCACCGTGTCGCCGGATCTGCGTCCAATGCCGGTGGGGGTTGATGCCTGGCTTGCCAGTCCGGCCAGTGAAGGGTGGCGTCTGCTGTGGCTCACGCTGCCCGGCGGCGAGAGCGGCGTGCTGGTGCCGGTGGATGGGGTGAAAAACAGCCCGGCGCTGGGCAAACTGGCGGAGCAATATCCCGGCGTGGTATGGGTCGATCGCAAGGCCCGTTTTGACAGCCTGTTTGCCCTCTACCGCACCCTGCTGACCGGCCTGCTGGCGGTGGCGCTGGCAACAATCGCCTGTGGCGCGATGCTACGCCTCGGCTGGCGCAAGGGATTGATCACCCTGGTGCCCTCCCTGCTGTCGCTGGGCTGTGGCCTGGCCGCGCTGGCGGCTACGGGCCATCCGGTTAACCTGTTTTCACTCCTGGCGCTGGTGCTGGTCCTCGGCATCGGGATCAACTACACGCTATTCTTCAACAACCCGCGCGGCACGCCGTTAACCTCCCTGCTCGCCATCACCCTGTCGATGATGACCACCCTGCTGACCCTCGGCATGCTGGTCTTCAGCACCACCCAGGCCATCGGCAGCTTCGGGATTGTGCTGGTCAGCGGCATTTTCACCGCCTTTCTGCTGGCTCCGCTGGCGATGCCGGACAAAAATGAGAGACCATGATGATGACCCCTTTTTATCGCGCCGCCCTTCTGATCGGCGCGCTGCTGCTGGCCGGTTGCAGCCATACAGCCCAGAAGCGTGACGATACCCGCCCACAGGCGTGGCTCCAGCCGGGTACCCGGGTGACGCTGCCGCCGCCGGGCATTACCCCGGCGCTCAGTTCCCAGCAGCTGTTGACCGCCAGCGTGAACGGCAATACCCAGTCGCTGCTGGTGATGCTGAACGCCGATGGGCAGAAAGTGACCCTCGCGGGACTCTCGTCGGTGGGGATCCGTTTGTTCCTCGCCACCTATAATGAAACGGGCATCCATACTGAACAGTCGATTGTTGCGCCAGCGCTTCCTCCGGCCAGCCAGGTGCTGGCGGACGTAATGCTTAGCCACTGGCCCCTCGACGCCTGGCTGCCGCAGTTGCCTAAAGGCTGGACGTTGAAGGATAAAGGCGACCGGCGTGAGCTGC
This sequence comes from Leclercia sp. UBA5076, assembly GCF_002416465.1. NCBI lineage: Bacteria > Pseudomonadati > Pseudomonadota > Gammaproteobacteria > Enterobacterales > Enterobacteriaceae > Leclercia > Leclercia sp. UBA5076. The sequence goes on along the minus strand of NZ_DIAO01000016.1, from coordinate 41,970 downwards.
GCAATGGTGACGGCAAGCTGGTGACGGAGATTATCTACCTGCAGCGCAAAGGCAAGCGCATGCCGATTAGCATCGAACAGCACGTGTTCCACTACCACATCACCATTCAATATCTGGATGACTGAGATGATCTACATTTCTGCCGTTGGCCTGCTCAACGCCCTGGGCAACGCACCTGATGAGATTGCCGCCAACCTGACGCGCGGCGTGGCGCCCGGCATGCGGCTGCGCAGCGGCTGGTTACCGGGTCAGGAGGCGGTGCTGGGGGGTGTCGATGCCGAACTGCCCGCGATCCCGGACCGCTTTGCCCGCCACCGCTCGCGTAATAATCAGCTTCTGCTGGCGGCGCTGGCGCAGATCCAGCCTGCGGTGGACGAGGCCATTGCCCGCTACGGTCGCGACCGGGTGGCGGTGGTGCTCGGCACCAGCACCTCCGGGCTCGATGAGGGCGACACGCATGTGCGCCTGTCGATGGCCGGCGAAGCGAGTCCCCACTGGCGCTACGCGCAGCAGGAGCTGGGCGATCCGTCGCGCTTTCTGGCGAACTGGCTGGATCTTGACGGCCCGGCCTGGACGCTCTCGACCGCCTGCTCCTCCAGCGCGCGGGCGATGATAAGCGGACGTCGGCTGATTGATTCCGGGCTGGTGGATGTCGCGCTTGTCGGCGGCGCCGATACGCTGAGCCGGATGCCGGTAAACGGTTTTAACAGCCTCGAATCCCTTTCCACCACCTTGTGCGAGCCCTTTGGCCGCGACCGCCGGGGGATCACCATTGGCGAAGCGGCGGCGCTGATGCTGCTCACCCGGGAGCCGCAGCCGGTGGCGCTGCTGGGCAGCGGCGAGTCGAGCGATGCGTACCATATTTCTGCCCCCCATCCGCAGGGCGAAGGGGCCATTAACGCCATTAACCAGGCGCTACACGACGCCGGAATGACGCCGGATGACGTGGGCTACATCAATCTGCACGGCACGGCGACGCCGCTCAATGACCAGATCGAATCCCGGGTGATCCACGACCTGTTTGGCGAGGCGGTGCCCTGCAGTTCAACCAAGCACCTGACCGGGCATACGCTGGGCGCGGCGGGGATCACCGAGGCGGCGCTGAGCTGGCTGATTTTAACCCGCGGCCTGCCCCTGCCCGCCCAGGATTTCAGCCGCTATGCGCCGGATCTGACCCTTGCACCCTGCGGCGTGCTGCATCAGCCAGGGACGCTGCAAAAACCGGTGATTTTGTCTAATTCGTTCGCCTTTGGCGGCAATAACGCCAGTATTCTGCTCGGGAGAGTGTCATGAGCTATTTATTACCGGCAGACTACCTGCCCCACGATGCCCCCATGCTGCTGCTGGAATCGGTCGAGAGCGTCAGCGCCGACACCGCCGTCTGTCGGGTCAGCGTCACGCCCGAGGGGGTGCTGGCGCCATTTTTGAATACCGAAGGCGATCTACCGGGCTGGTACGCCCTTGAGCTGATGGCCCAGACCGTTGGCATCTGGTCTGGCTGGCACCGTGAACAGAAGGGCCAGGAGAGCAGTTCGCTCGGCATGATACTGGGCGCGCGGGAGCTGGTCTGTGCCGCGGGGCGCTTTCCGGCCCGTAGCGTGTTAACCATCACCGCCACGCTGCTGATGGAAGATGAGCGCTTCAGCAGCTTCGAGTGCCTCATCACCGCCCATGGCGACACGCTGGCGACCGGGCGCGTCAATACCTTCCAGCCCAGCCAGCAGGAGCTGGCATCACTGTTTAAACCAGGAGTGAATCCATGAGTCGTTCTGTTCTGGTCACCGGCGCCAGCAAAGGCATTGGCCGGGCTATCGCCCTTAAACTGGCCGCGGACGGGTTTACCGTCGGCGTGCATTACCACCGCGACGCCGCAGGTGCCGGGGCCACCCTGGAGGCGATCGAACAGGCCGGCGGAAACGGGCGTCTGCTGGCGTTTGACGTGGGCGACCGGGCGCAGTGCCGTGAGGTGCTGGAGGAGGATATGGCGACGCATGGCCCCTGGTATGGCCTGGTAAGTAACGCCGGCATCGCCCGGGATGGCGCGTTTCCGGCGCTCAGCGACGAGGACTGGGACAGCGTGATCCACACTAACCTCGACAGCTTTTACAACGTCATTCATCCCTGCATGATGCCCATGATCGCTGCCCGTCAGGGTGGACGGATTATTACGCTGTCGTCGGTTTCCGGGGTGATGGGCAACCGCGGCCAGGTGAACTACAGCGCGGCCAAAGCCGGCATCATCGGCGCCACCAAAGCCCTGGCGGTGGAGCTGGCGAAGCGCAAAATCACCGTCAACTGCATCGCGCCTGGGCTGATTGATACCGGAATGATCGAGATGGAAGAGGCCGCGCTGAAAGAGGCGATGGCCGCGATCCCGATGAAACGGATGGGTCAGGCGGACGAGGTGGCCGGGCTTGCCAGCTACCTGATGTCGGATATCGCGGGCTATGTGACCCGCCAGGTTATCTCCATTAACGGGGGAATGTTATGACGCGTCGGGTGGTGATCACAGGCATGGGCGGCGTCACCGCCTTTGGGGAAACGTGGGCATCGGTTGCTGCCCGCTTACGTGAATACAAAAACGCGGTGCGCAGGATGCCGGAGTGGACGGTCTATGACGGCCTGCACACCCTGCTGGCCGCGCCGATCGATGATTTTACCCTGCCGGATCACTACATCCGCAAGCGCATCCGCGCCATGGGTCGCGTGTCGCTGCTGTCGACCCGCGCCACCGAACTGGCCCTGGCGCAGGCGGGGCTGCTTGACGATCCGATTCTTACCCAGGGTGAAACCGGCATTGCCTATGGCTCGTCCACCGGCAGCACCGGCCCGGTCAGCGAATTCGCCACCATGCTCACCGAGAAGCACACCAACAACATCACCGGCACCACCTACGTGCAGATGATGCCCCACACCACGGCGGTGAACACCGGCCTGTTCTTCGGCCTGCGCGGGCGGGTGATCCCCACCTCCAGCGCCTGTACCTCCGGCAGCCAGGCGATTGGCTATGCCTGGGAAGCCATCCGCCACGGTTATCAGACGGTGATGGTGGCAGGCGGTGCCGAAGAGCTTTGCCCGTCGGAAGCGGCGGTGTTCGATACCCTTTTCGCCACCAGCCAGCGCAACGACGCGCCGGATGCCACCCCCTCACCCTTTGATGTGCAACGCGACGGGCTGGTGATTGGTGAAGGGGCAGGTACCCTGATTCTGGAAGAGCTGGAGCATGCGAAGGCGCGCGGCGCCACCATCTACGGCGAAATTGTCGGTTTCGCCACCAACTGCGACGCGTCGCATATCACCCAGCCGCAGCGGGAAACTATGCAGATCTGCATGGAGAAGTCGCTGAAGATTGCCGGGCTGAGCCCGCAGGATATGGGCTATATTTCGGCGCACGGCACCGCCACCGACCGGGGCGATATCGCCGAAAGTCTGGCCACCGCCGCGGTGTTCGGCGACAGTGTGCCAATTTCATCGTTAAAGAGCTATTTCGGCCATACCCTGGGGGCCTGTGGCGCGCTGGAGGCGTGGATGAGCCTGCAGATGATGCGTGAGGGCTGGTTCGCCCCGACCATCAATTTAAGAGAACCGGACGAGCAATGCGGCACGTTAGATTATATTATGGGTGAAGCCCGTCACATTGACTGCGAATATATTCAAAGTAATAACTTCGCGTTCGGCGGCATTAATACTTCCATAATCATTAAACGCTGGGCGTGACTATGTACCAGTTTCTTCTGGGAAAGATTTCTACCCTCAGCGCTGACTCTCTGGCGTCAGCGCTTTCTGAGCAGGCGCCGCAGGGCGCGCGCCGACTCCCCTGGCTGGCTGGCCGGGCGCTGCTCGCCCGGGCCTTATCGCCCGCCCCGGTACCGGAAATTGTCTTCGGTGAACAGGGCAAACCGGCCTTCGTCGATGCCAGACCCTATTGGTTTAACCTGAGCCACAGCGGGGACGATATCGCCCTGCTGTTAAGCGACGAAGGCGAAGTGGGCTGCGATATCGAAGTGATCCGTCCGCGGGATAACTGGCAGGCGCTGGCTAACGCCGTCTTTAGCCTCGCCGAACATGATGAGCTGGAGCGGGAGGCACCTGAGGCAAAACTGTCGGCCTTCTGGCGCATCTGGACGCGTAAAGAGGCGATCGTCAAACAGCGCGGCGGCAGCGCCTGGCAGATTGTCAGTATCGACAGCACCTTAAGATCGGCGCTCTGCGTCAGCCACTTTCAGCGCGGCGAACTCAGCCTTGCGGTCTGTACGCCAACGCCCTTCACCCTCCATAACGGCGCACTTCAGCTTCTGTAACCCGCTTATTTCAAATTATTCGGAAAGTCTGCCGGCAGCTCGCTGGCAGCACAGTCAATGACAGCATCGTTATTGGCACCGCAGTCGCGCACAAAGGTAATGGTGGCGAACTCATCAATGACCTCGGTTGGGTAGGCCGGGCCCGCCTCGCGATAAGAGACCATCAGCGGAATATGATCGTTCTGGAAGCAGACGGTTTTTTCCGGGTTATTCATCACCCAACGCGGGAAGAAGATCGTGCCGTGGAACAGCTTGTCGCCGAGGTTCACAATCAGGCTCACATCGGTACCGGTCGGTTCAGTCCACGAAATTTTATAAATACTCTCGCCCACACGAACGATATAAGCCTGCTGATCTTTTACCCAACGGTTTGCCACGATCCCGCTATGAATACGGTAGTCGAGCGTCTGCTCGTTTTTGACATAAATTTCGTAGTTCCAGCCGTTATCGTAGGTATATACCAAATGTTTGCCGACGAAACCGCTCAAATCATGTTTATCAAACTGGCTCATAATCTTTCTCCTCTGTTTTAATGAACCCATCTTACGCCTGCAAAAATTGGATGAATAACGCTATGATTTAATCAAATTCATCCAAAAATTAGATTATTTATGCACAAAACTACCCTTGAGCAGTGGTCGCTGCTGGAACGCGTCGTTGAGTTGGGCAGCTTTGCCCGCGCCGCAGAGGAGACGCATCGCAGCCAATCTTCCGTCAGTTATAACCTGGCATTGTTGCAGGAGCGGCTGGGCGTGGCGCTTCTGGTCCAGGTGGGGCGTAAGGCGGTGCTGACCCCGGAAGGAGAGCTGCTGTTAAATCAGGTCAAACCGCTGCTAAACGCCTTTACCCTGCTGGAGACGCGCGCCACGACGCTACGCAACGGGATGCGTACCCGACTGGATGTGGTGGTGGACAGCATTTTCCCTCGCCGTCATCTGTTTGCCATTCTGCGCCAGTTTCAACAGCGCTATCCGCAAACCGAGGTGCATCTGACCGAAATACTTGAGAACACCGGCGAGGCGCTGGCCCAGAGCGAAGCCGACGTGATGGTGCTAACCCGCCGCCAGGATGTGACCGGGCGCGGCGAGTGGTTGATGAATATCGACTTTGTCGCCGTGGCGCATCGGGAACATCCGCTGTTTGAACACGACACGCCGCTCACTGATGAAATGCTACGCTCCTGGCCACTCATCCAGATCGCCGGGCAGAACTACGCCGCGCCTCCCGGCGGCGAAGCCTGGACCTTCTCCACCATCGACGCCGCTATCGATGCGGTGATGTATCAGGTGGGGTATGGCTGGCTGCCGGAAGAGCGAATTCAGCAACAGCTGGAAACCGGTGTGCTAAAAACGGTGCCCCTGAGCCACGGCACGCGCCGTGCTACACCGCTGCATCTGATTGTAAAACGCACGCTCGCCCCGCTCGACGAACAGGTGGAAACCTTACTGCACCTCTTCAGCCAGCCGTCGCAAAGGTGAACTGCTACGCTTAATGGTCTGAACTTCAAATATGACAAGGAGCAGACCGTGAAAATCGATCTTACGGGAAAAGTGGCGTTAGTGACCGCCTCCACAGGCGGCATTGGCTTCGCCATTGCCAGAGGGCTGGCGGAGAGCGGTGCAGAGGTGATTGTTAACGGACGCAGCGTCGACTCGGTCAACCGGGGCATCCAGCAGCTGCAGCAGCAGATACCGGGCGTTCAGGTGCGGGCTGCCATTGCCGACCTCAGTTCGCAGGAAGGGGTGGATGCTCTGCTCCGGGTCGCTTCGGGCGTCGATATCCTCGTCAACAATGCCGGGATCTACGGCCCTCAGGATTTTTACGCTACCGACGACGAGACCTGGAATCACTACTGGCAAACCAACGTGATGTCCGGTGTACGGCTATCGCGCGCCCTGCTGCCCGGCATGGTGCAAAAAGGCTGGGGCCGGGTGGTCTTTATCTCCTCCGAGTCGGCCTGCAATATTCCGGCGGACATGATCCACTATGGGGTCACCAAAACCGCCCAGCTCTCTCTGGCGCGCGGTCTGGCAAAGTTTGTCGCCGGGAGTGGCGTCACCGTGAACAGCGTCCTGCCTGGCCCGACGATGTCGGACGGCTTTGCTGAGATGATGAAAGACGAAATAGAGAAAACCGGCAAGTCCCTGGAGACGCTGGCAAAAGAGTTCGTGATGGCCAATCGCCCAAGCTCGGTGATCCAGCGAGCCGCCACGGTAGACGAAGTGGCGAACATGGTGGTTTACGTCTGTTCCCAGCAGGCATCCGCCACCTCCGGCGCGGCGCTGCGCGTGGATGGCGGCGTGGTGGACGATATTATCTAGCGCTGCCGATGGCTACCCGTCCGCTGGCGGGTGGCATCTGACGCTAAAGCAGGTAAACTGAGGACAGAATGTGAATTTACGCTAAGACTCTGTTATGACCAATATGATTGCCGATGAGGCGATGGCAAAATCCAGCGTCCTCTCCGTGTTCGACTTTGATGGCACGCTGACCCATCACGACAGCTTTATCCCCTTCTTACGCTTTGCGTTCGGTAAGCGCTACTTTGCCGGTCGCCTGGTGCGGATGGCCTTGCCCACCATTCACTGCGTACGCCGCAAGCTGACCCGTGATGAACTGAAAGAGGTGCTGATCAAAACCTTCCTGACCGGCGTGGATGAGCACTGGCTGCGTGAGCAGGCAGAGCGGTTCTGCGAAAAGTACTGGGATAAACTGATGCGCCCCCAGGGGGTGCTGGCGGTGGCGGCGGAAGTCAACTCCGGCGCGGAAGTGACCATCTGCTCTGCCTCGCCGGCGCTGGTGTTGCAGCCATGGGCCGACAAGCTCGGCATTAAGCTTATCGGTACCCAACTGGAGGTGAAAGAGGGCAAGCTGACCGGGCGGATCACCGGCCATAACTGCCGCTGTGCGCAGAAGGTGGCCCGGCTGGAGAGCGTGTACGGCAGCCTGACCAATTACCACGTGCGCGCCTGGGGCGACACCCGGGGCGACCACGAGCTGCTGGCGGCGGCGCAGGATCCGCACTGGCGCCATTTCCATCCGCCGCGCGCGCGCCGCAATTCACCGATCAAGCCGTAAAAGATGCCGGGTGTTGTAGGCCCGGCAAGCGTAGCGCCGCCGGGCAAAATCCGTCAGGCTTCCCGTTTCCCCGGGAAGAGCAGGCTCGCCAGAATCCCCGCTGCCAGTACGCCCAACACCACCAACAGACTCGCCGTAGCGCCGATACCGTAGCCGTGGTGCCAGAAGTGATCCGTCGCGTTCAGACCGAGCTTAAAGGCGACGAAGAAGAGCAGCGCGATCACCGCTTTCTCCAGATGCACCAGATACTGCTTCAGCGCCTCCAGCACGAAGTAGAGGGTACGCAGGCCGAGGATGGCGAACATCATGGCGCTGTAGATAATCAGCGGCTCGCGGCTGACGGCGATGATCGCCGGCACCGAGTCAAAGGCGAACATCACGTCTGACAGCTCCACCACCGCCACACAGAGCAGCAGCGGCGTGGCATAGCGCTTCGCCTTCTTCACCCGTCCCACCATCACATCCTGGTTTTCAGGCTTGGCCAGCTCGGCATCCACCTCTTTCTGGCTGAGAAGAAACGCGTTACCGGTGATTTTTGGCCAGATCGGATAGAAGCGTTTTACCGCGCGGTAGGCCAGATGCTGGGAGTAATCCTCAATCTCGTCCTGCTCTTCGCCGCGTTTAAGCATCATCACCGCCGTCCAGGCCACAATCAGGGCAAAGACCACTTCAACGTATGGCCCCAGGCTCAGCAGGCTGGTGCCGATGGCGACGAAGATCCCGCGGAAGACAATCGCGCCAATCACCCCCCAGTAGAGCACCCGGTGACGATACTGATCCGGCACGCCAAACCAGGCGAAGATCGCCATCATCACGAAGAGGTTATCAACGGAGAGCACCTCTTCCAGGGCGTAACCGGTGAGGAACAGGCTCGCCACTTCGGCGCCGTGATGCACGTAAAGGAACCCGGCGAACGCCATCGCCATCATCACCCAGAAGAGAGACCAGAGTGAGGCGCTTTTTAGTGAGATCGGTTTGTCATGGCGATGCATGAAGAGGTCGATAAACATCGCCCCGACAGCCATAACCACAAAAACAACAACGGTTTCCGTCGGGAAACCGAGATGAGCAGAGGACATAGACAACCCTTTTTGAAGACAAAATACACACCATGCAGACTGGCGAGGCCAGTAAAGAAAAAAAAGGGACCGTTTACCGGCTTCTCCCCTTAAAACGCATAACCCTGCGTGAGGGAGTGTACTTTACCTCACATTGCGGAGGTTCTGCCATCGGCGCTTTACTGGCTCATGCCGCGCAGCCGCTGCAGGACGGCCACCAGCACCGCCACCGACCAGCCAACCATCAGCGCGCCAACCAGCCCTTCCACTCCGCCAGTCAGTCGCCAGTGTTCCGGCAACGTGACGTCGCCATATCCCACTGTAGCGTAGCTGACCAGCGAGAAATAGAAGCTGGTGTTCCAGTCATTAAACGCGCCGACATAGCGATAAAAAACGGCAAACAGGCTGGCTTCAAGCAGATGGGCAAACAGGGCAGTCATGATGATAACGATATTGCGGAACACCACGCGCATCACCGATTCCACATTCAGGTTGATGAATTTCAGGATAAAAAACATCCATGTGGAATGAATGATCACCGTCAGGTTGATCAAAATAATAATGCTCACAAGCTGCATATCACACTCTCTGAAAGGTAACGCAATACGCCCTGCTCAGCTGAACAGGGCGTAAAATAGCGGAACGTTTGAGATGCAGTGTAGCGGATGGGGGCGAAGAACAGGGTGCAATAGTTGCGCCGGAATACTACCTTTCGGCCAGCGCCTCTGCACAGGCCCAGGCGCTGGCCCACGCCCACTGGAAGTTATAGCCACCCAGCCAGCCGGTAACGTCCATGACTTCGCCGATAAAATAGAGTCCAGGCACGTTGCGGACCTCCATGGTGCGCGAAGAGAGTTCGTTAGTGTCCACACCCCCCAGCGTCACTTCCGCGGTGCGATAACCTTCGGTGCCGTTGGGTTGTACGCGCCAGGCGCTTAAGGTTTCGACCAGCGCCTGCTGATCGCGGCTGTTGAGCTGCTTGAGTGACACATCAGGAATTTGCCCCAGCTGCTGCAGGCACTCCACCAGCCGTTTCGGCAGCTGTATCGCCAGGGTGTTTTTCAGGCTCTGGTTAGGGTGCGCCGCACGCTGCTCATTGAGGAAGCTCTCCAGATCGCAATCCGGCACTAAATTGATGGTGACGAACTCACCCGGCTGCCAGTAGCTGGAGATTTGCAGCACCGCCGGGCCGGAGAGGCCACGATGGGTGAACAGCAGATTCTCCCGAAACACCGTACCGTCTTCGGCGGTAATCACCGACGGCACCGACACGCCGGAGAGGGTCTGCAGCTGTTCCAGCAGCGGCTTATGCAGGGTGAATGGCACCAGTCCGGCACGGGTCGGGAGTACCTTCAGCCCAAACTGCTCGGCAATTTTATAGCCAAACGGCGTGGCACCCAGCCCCGGCATGGAGAGCCCGCCGCTGGCGATCACCAGCTTATCTGCGCACACGGTTTCGCCATTAAGCTGCAGCGTGTAACCTGCCTCATCACGCGCCACATCCAGCACTTCGCTGCGAAGTCGCAGGGTAACCTGACCTTTTTCACACTCCGCCACCAGCATATCGACGATTTGTTGCGCGGAATCGTCGCAAAATAATTGCCCCAGCGTTTTCTCATGCCAGGCGATACCATGTTTACCGACGAGGTCGATGAAGTCCCACTGGGTGTAGCGCGCTAACGCAGATTTGCAAAAATGACGGTTCTGGCTCAGATAGGCCGTAGGTTCGATATAAAGATTAGTAAAGTTGCAGCGGCCCCCACCAGACATCAGGATTTTACGACCTGGCTTTTTGCCGTTATCGAGCAGCAGAACCCGGCGTCCTGCCTGTCCGGCCATCGCCGCACAGAATAAACCCGCCGCACCTGCGCCAATAATGATGGCATCGTACTTTTCCACGTCTCGATCCTCCCGGTTTTCAGGGCGCGAATTGTAAAGTTTCCTCAAGAAACGCACCAGCGTAAAAATCTGTAATTTCATGCATTTCTTTGAAATTTAAAAAGTAATTCTTTTGCTGCTACGCTTATGTCAGTAAGCAAATCAAAAAAAGGCTATATTTCACTTTGCCCGTTGCGCATTTGTCCTGGATAATGCGCCGCGTTCATGTCCTCAAAATGGCGTAACGTCCTATGCTACATTTGTTTGCTGGCCTGGATTTCCATACCGGGCTTTTACTTTTGCTTGCTCTGGCCTTTGTATTGTTCTACGAAGCGATTAACGGCTTCCACGATACTGCAAACGCAGTGGCAACGGTTATCTACACCCGGGCATTACGATCGCAAGTTGCGGTGGTGATGGCTGCAGTGTTTAACTTCTTTGGCGTTCTTCTTGGAGGTCTGAGCGTAGCCTACGCCATTGTGCATATGCTGCCAACGGATCTGCTGTTGAATGTCAGCTCTGGTCATGGTCTCGCCATGGTCTTCTCCCTGCTGTTTGCTGCAATTATCTGGAACCTCGGTACCTGGTATTTCGGCCTGCCAGCATCCAGTTCCCACACGCTGATCGGCGCTATCATCGGTATTGGTTTAACCAATGCGCTGATGACCGGTACGTCTGTGGTGGACGCCCTGAACATCCCTAAAGTTCTGGGTATTTTCGGTTCACTGATTATCTCCCCGATTGTCGGTCTGGTTGTGGCGGGTGGCTTGATCTTCCTGCTGCGTCGTTACTGGAGCGGTACGAAAAAACGTGCCCGTATCCACCTGACGCCGGCCGAGCGTGAAAAGAAAGACGGTAAGAAGAAGCCGCCATTCTGGACGCGTATCGCCCTGATCATCTCTGCTATCGGCGTGGCTTTCTCGCACGGCGCTAACGATGGTCAGAAAGGCATTGGTCTGGTGATGCTGGTGCTGATCGGCGTGGCCCCGGCGGGCTTCGTGGTGAATATGAATGCGTCCGGTTACGAAATTACCCGTACCCGTGACGCCATCAACAACGTCGAGACCTATTTCCAGCAGCGTCCTGACCTGCTGAAGAAAGCGACCGGCGTTGACCAGCTGATCCCTTCTCCGGAAGCGGGCGCGACCCAACCGGCGGAGTTCCATTGCCATCCGGCTAATGCGATCAGCGCCCTGGAGCGCGCAAAAGGCATGCTGACGGACGTTGAAAGCTACGACAAGCTCTCCGTAGAGCAGCGTGGCCAGATGCGCCGCATCATGCTGTGCATCTCCGACGTCACCGACAAAGTTTCTAAGCTGCCTGAAGTCTCTGCCGACGACAAACGTCTGCTGAAGAAGCTGAAAGTCGACATGCTGAACACCATCGAGTACGCACCGATCTGGATCATCATGGCGGTCGCGCTGGCGCTGGGTCTCGGTACGATGATCGGCTGGCGTCGCGTGGCGACAACCATCGGCGAGAAGATCGGTAAGAAAGGCATGACCTATGCCCAGGGGATGTCCGCTCAGATGACGGCGGCAGTCTCTATCGGTCTGGCCAGCTACACCGGTATGCCGGTATCCACTACCCACGTTCTCTCTTCGTCCGTGGCGGGTACCATGCTGGTTGATGGCGGCGGTCTGCAACGCAAAACCGTGACCAGCATTCTGATGGCCTGGGTATTTACCCTGCCGGCATCGATTCTGCTGTCCGGCTGTCTGTACTGGATCTCCCTGCAATTCCTGTAATCGCAGGCAGGTTACGCGAAGAGCGGGTCAGGTAACTGGCCCGCTTTTTTTATGGGTGCGATTTAAGCTTATTCCATTGTTAATATAAGGAAAATCTGAACATTTTTTGTTCACTCCGTTGACAGGGAAATCATTATCATGCCGGGTGCAATTAATTATCATGCAATGGAGAATGTATGGCTTCTGTACCTACCCCTGGGCCCGGCTCAATCGTCATCGTTAACAATATGCGCGAAGCGCGTCGACATGGCATGTCGCGCAATATGGCAACGCCTTCTACCTATTATTGGTTTTATCAAAAGGTCAGAAATGGTGGGCCATGGGACTACAAAAAATTCGATCCGTACTACGCAGCATTTGGTAATTTCAATTTCGGGGCTGCCGGTACGGCTGCAGGTATTCCTGCAAATATCCTCCTGATGGGCGCGGGATGGGCTCAGGGGCGTGCGGGTACATCGAAAGCTGAATGGGGAAAATGGTATGAAAAGCCCCCTTACGGAGATGATCCGACAGACCAGCGCAATATCAGAGAAGGAATAGAATATGCCATTCAAAACGGCTATTAAATGGACCCACCGGTTTGTCACGCTTGCGCTACTAATTCTGGTCTTAGGGTTCATGTGGCTAAACCACCAGCCCGATCCGCGAAAGGGTGATGAACTGCAAAGGATTTATAAATTATCTGACAGCGTCTGGCTCTATATGACGGTTAACGATAAGGGTGGTGCAACGGTACCCATAATCTACCGTTACTATCTGTCAAAAGAGATACGCGGGGAAAAGAGGGACATTATTCGAAAGCTTGCCATGCGCGTTCCGGTACTTGAGGGAACAGGCACAATCACTGATGCCAGCATAGGGAGTAACGGCGAAGTGAACATCTCCTACAGTGGGAAAATATTCTCAGTGCAGAAAGATATCTCAAACCTTCGGTTTACGGTTTTACCCGATAAGTGACAAAAGGAAGGCGAGGTTTGACCCGCCTTCCTCTGCGCTCAATGCCAGATGAGGAGAGCAATCATGCTCACCACCACCAGGCCGCACAGTGCGCTGGTCAGGATGAACTGACGACGCAGGCGCTCACAGCGACGGATAAACTCATCATCATGATGATCGCGATAACGCTGGGCGTAGATATACCACACCAGGCGCATCTGTTTGCTGGGCTGCCCGTGCGAGGTAAAGAATCCCCCGCCGTCCACATATTGATAAAGCAACGGATCGCAGCCACGAAGTACCACTAATAGCGCGCGCAAGGATGAGAAATAACGCGCCATATTTACAATGCAAACCACACATAACGCCCAAAACAATGCGACGGTGCTAATCATACTTCCTCCCCGGCGTCCGCCCTCGAAGCAACGCTTCGGGACTACCGCACCCCAATGCCCTGACAGACGGTTCAGTGATAGAGAGACTCAAAAGCCGATCGGCTTCACATTTTATTATCCGAACGGCTTATTCAATAGTGTAGGAGATCCGTTAATTTTTTTGCCACAAGGTTAATCGTTATCAACACCAATGCTTGAAAATTTTGTTTAACTGGGCCGTAATGAAAGCAGGTAGACGACTGCTACACGCATTGGTCATCGATAACTTAAGGAAGGAGTAACACTATGGCTTATAAACATATTCTGATCGCTGTTGACCTCTCCCCGGAGAGCAAAGTGCTGGTTGATAAAGCGGTATCCATGGCGCGTCCGTACAATGCGAAAGTTTCCTTAATTCATGTGGACGTAAACTACTCCGATCTCTATACCGGCCTGATCGATGTGAATCTGGGGGATATGCAGAAGCGTATCTCCGAAGAGACCCACCATGCACTGACCGAGCTTTCCACCAATGCGGGCTATCCGATCACCGAAACCCTGAGCGGCAGCGGCGACCTGGGCCAGGTGCTGGTCGATGCGATTAAGAAATACGATATGGATCTGGTGGTCTGCGGCCATCATCAGGACTTCTGGAGCAAGCTGATGTCATCCGCCCGTCAGCTGATTAACACCGTACACGTTGATATGCTGATTGTGCCGCTGCGCGACGAAGACGACGAGTAAGGCGGGATTGCCTGAATGTAGGCCGGGTAAGGCGAAGCCGCCACCCGGCTTTTTTTATTCCGGGGTACCGGAATAGATATCAAACCGGTGCCCTTTGGTCACCACCGCATTGGTCGTCGCAACCTCCGCCAGTGGCGGCGCGTAATCCGGGCGCTTCACCACCACGCGCTTCGTAGCCAGCAGACGCGCAGGCGCCAGCAGGCCATCCGCATCGAGATCCGGCCCCACCAGCGACTGAAACACCCGCATCTCTTTCTTCACCAGCGCGCTTTTCTGCTTATGCGGGAACATCGGGTCGAGATAGACCACCTGCGGGCGTGGGGTGATATCGGTCAGCGCCGTCAGGCTTGAGGCGTGGATCAGCTGTAACCTCTCCTGCAACCAGCCGCCGATTTCCGGATCGGCATAGCCACGGGTCAGGCCGTCATCCAGCAGCGCGGCCACCACCGGATTGCGCTCCAGCATCCGCACACGACAGCCTACCGAGGCCAGCACAAAAGCGTCGCGCCCGAGTCCCGCCGTGGCATCCACCACGTCCGGCAGGTAGCTGCCCTTAATCCCGACCGCTTTGGCCACCGCTTCGCCGCGTCCGCCGCCAAACTTGCGCCGGTGCGCCATCGCCCCACCAACAAAATCGACGAAAATGCCGCCGAGTTTGGGCTCGTCGCGCTTGCGCAGCTCCAGATGGTCCGGGGTCATCACTAGCGCCATCAGGTTTTCTTCATCGTGCTCCAGCCCCCAGCGGGCGGCAAGAACAGATAAGGCGCCGTCTCCGGCGCCTGTTTCATCTACTAAGCAGATTTTCACGAATCAACTAACCCTTGATCCCGTAATGCTCCAGCATCGCATCCAGCTGCGGTTCGCGGCCACGGAAGCGTTTGAACAACTCCATTGGCTCTTCAGAACCGCCGCGGGTCAGGATGTTATCCAGGAATGACTGACCGGTTTCGCGGTTGAAAATCCCCTCTTCCTCGAAGCGGGAGTAGGCGTCTGCCGCCAGCACGTCTGCCCACAGGTAGCTGTAGTAGCCCGCCGCATAGCCGCCCGCAAAGATATGGCTGAACGCGTGCGGGAAGCGTCCCCAGGCCGGGCCTGGAATAAGGGCAACCTGCTTTTTGATCTCCGCCAGGGTTTCGAGGACCTTCGCCCCCTGCTCCGGGCTGAACTCCGCATGCAGACGGAAATCGAACAGACCGAACTCCAGTTGGCGCAGGATAAACATTGCCGCCTGGTAGTTTTTCGCTTCCAGCATCTTATCCAGCAGCGCTTTTGGCAGCGGCTCGCCGGTCTCATAGTGGCCGGAGATAAACGCCAGCGCGTCCGGCTCCCAGCACCAGTTTTCCATAAACTGGCTCGGCAGCTCCACGGCATCCCACGGTACACCGCTGATACCGGCAACGCCTGCCGCTTCAATGCGGGTCAGCATGTGGTGCAGACCGTGGCCGAATTCGTGGAACAGAGTGATCACTTCGTCATGGGTGAACAACGCAGGTTTGCCGTTAACCGGACGGTTGAAGTTACAGGTCAGATAAGCAACCGGCTTTTGCAGCGAGCCATCCGCTTTACGCATCTGCCCTACGCAGTCATCCATCCAGGCGCCGCCGCGTTTATTTTCGCGGGCGTAGAGGTCGAGATAGAAGCTGCCGCGCAGTTCGTTCTGGTCGTCGTACAGTTCGAAGAAGCGCACGTCGTCGTGCCACACTTCCACATCGTTGCGCTCTTTGGCGGTGATGCCGTAAATGCGTTTCACCACTTCGAACAGGCCGTTAACGGCTTTGTTTTCCGGGAAGTACGGACGCAGCTGCTCATCGCTGATGCTGTAGAGATGCTGCTTCTGTTTCTCGCTGTAATACGCGATATCCCACGGCTGCAGCTCATCGACGCCGAATTCCGCTTTGGCAAAGGCGCGCAGCTGGGCCAGCTCTTTCTCGCCCTGAGGACGAGCGCGTTTGGCCAGATCGGTTAAGAAATCGAGTACCTGCTGCGGGTTTTCGGCCATTTTGGTAGCAAGAGATTTATCTGCGTAGCTGTCAAAGCCCAGCAGCTGCGCCAGCTCGTGACGCAAGGCAAGAATTTCCGCCATCACCGGGGTGTTATCCCACTTCCCGGCGTTCGGGCCTTGATCGGACGCGCGGGTGCTGTAGGCGCGATACATCTCTTCACGCAGGGCCTGGTTATCGCAGTAGGTCATTACCGGCAGATAGCTCGGGATATCCAGCGTCAACAGATAACCGTCCTGCTCTTTCGCTTCGGCTTGCGCTTTTGCTGCCGCCAGGGCGCTTTCCGGCATGCCAGCCAGCTCCGCTTCGTCGGTAATCAGCTTCGTCCAGCCCATGGTGGCATCCAGCACGTTATTGCTGTACTGGTTGCCCAGCTCAGACAGGCGCGTCGCGATTTCGCCGTAGCGCTGCTGCTTCTCTTTTGCCAGACCAATGCCCGACAGTTCAAAATCGCGCAGCGCGTTATCGACAGCCTTTTTCTGCGCGATATTCAGCGTCGCATAGTGATCGCCCTCGCGCAGGTCGCGGTACGCTTTGTAGAGCCCTTCGTGCTGCCCGACCCAGGTGCTGTACTCCGACAGCAGGGGCAGGGTTTGTTCGTAGGCCTCACGCAGTTCCGGGCTGTTTTTCACCGAGTTCAGGTGGCTGACCGGGGAAAAGATGCGGCCGAGCACATCATCCACTTCCGCCAGCGGCTGACACAGGTTTTCCCAGGTATAAGGGGCGCCATGCGCTACCACGCTCTCAACGGCGGCACGGCAATCGTCCAGTGCTTTGGTGACAGCGGGAACAACATGTTCAGGCAAAATGGAGGAAAACGGTGGCAACGAAAAAGGCGTCAGTAATGGATTGGTCATAAGCACTGTCCTGTTAAATGAGTGAATGAAGCGCGCATCCTGCGCGAGCATATTGTTTCCAGGATGGGGTTAAGTGTAGTGAATTTCAATGGCTGAGGTGACAGAAAAACAGCCGCCGCGACGGTGCGTGCCGGGCCTGCGGGTAATCTGTGCCGTTCTGCTGTAAACTGTGCTCAATCGACATTATCGGAACATATCTACCCATGCTCAGTTATCGCCACAGCTTTCACGCGGGCAACCACGCCGACGTTCTTAAACACACCGTACAGAGTCTGATCATCGAGGCGCTGAAAGAGAAAGATAAGCCTTTTCTCTATCTGGACACCCATGCCGGCGCGGGCCGCTATCAGCTGAGCGGCGAGCATGCCGAGCGCACCGGAGAGTACCTCGAAGGCATCGCCCGCATCTGGCAGCAGGATGACCTGCCGGCGGAGCTGGAACCCTATATCGGCGTGATCAACCATTTTAACCGCAGCGGCCAGTTACGCTACTACCCGGGTTCGCCGCTTATCGCGCGCCAGCTGCTGCGCGAGCAGGACAGCATTCAGCTGACTGAACTGCATCCAAGCGACTACCCGCTGCTGCGCTCTGAATTCCAGAAAGACAGCCGCGCGCGCGTGGAGAAATCGGACGGCTACCAGCAGCTGAAAGCGAAGTTGCCGCCGGTTTCCCGTCGCGGTCTGGTGCTGATCGACCCGCCATACGAAATCAAAAGCGACTACCAGGCGGTGGTTGCGGGTATCAACGAGGGCTACAAACGCTTTGCCACCGGCACCTATGCGCTGTGGTATCCGGTGGTGCTGCGTTCACAGATCAAACGCATGATCAAGGATCTGGAAGCGACCGGCATCCGTAAGATCCTGCAAATTGAGCTGGCCGTTCGCCCGGACAGCGATCAGCGCGGCATGACCGCGTCCGGCATGATTGTGATTAACCCGCCCTGGAAGCTCGAAGCGCAGATGAATAACGTCCTGCCGTGGCTGCACAAAAAGCTGGTCCCGGCCGGTACCGGCCATACTACCGTTAGCTGGATCGTGCCAGAGTAATCGCAGTCATCGATGGAAACTATTGATTTCAGGTATACAATCGCGGCAATTAACGATTAAGGATAAGACCATGACCAAGCATTACGATTACATCGCTATCGGCGGCGGCAGCGGCGGTATCGCCTCGATTAACCGTGCGGCCATGTACGGCCAGAAGTGCGCGCTGATTGAAGCAAAAGATCTCGGCGGCACCTGCGTTAACGTCGGTTGTGTACCGAAAAAGGTGATGTGGCATGCGGCGCAGATCCGCGAGGCCATCCATCTCTATGGCCCGGATTATGGTTTTGATACCACCATTAATAACTTCGACTGGGATCGTCTGATCGCCAGCCGTACCGCCTACATCGATCGTATTCACACCTCCTACGATAACGTGCTGGGCAAGAATAATGTCGATGTGATCCGCGGTTTTGCCCGCTTTGTCGATGCGAAGACGATCGAAGTCAACGGTGAAACGATCACCGCCGATCATATCCTGATCGCTACCGGTGGCCGCCCGAGTCATCCAGCTATTCCGGGTGCGGAATACGGTATCGACTCCGACGGTTTCTTTGAGCTGCCTGCCCTGCCGAAACGCGTTGCCATCGTTGGCGCGGGTTACATCGCCGTGGAGCTGGCGGGCGTGATTAACGGCCTCGGCGCCGAAGCGCACCTGTTTGTGCGTAAACACGCCCCGCTGCGCAACTTCGATCCGCTGATCGTCGATACCCTGGTGGAGGTGATGAATGCCGAAGGCCCACATCTGCATACCGAAGCCATTCCGAAAGCGGTTGTGAAAAACGCTGACGGCAGCCTGACCCTTGAGCTGGAAGATGGCCGCAGCCAGACCGTTGATTGCCTGATCTGGGCCATTGGCCGTGAACCCGCAAACGACAACTTCAACCTGGCCGTCACGGGTGTCAAAACCAATGAGAAAGGCTATATCGTTGTCGATAAGTTCCAGAACACCAGCGTACCGGGCATCTACGCCGTGGGCGATAATACCGGCGCCGTTGAACTGACCCCTGTTGCTGTCGCCGCGGGTCGTCGTCTTTCCGAGCGTCTGTTTAACAACAAACCGGAAGAGCACCTGGATTACAACAACATCCCGACCGTGGTCTTCAGCCACCCGCCAATCGGTACCGTCGGTTTAACCGAGCCTCAGGCGCGAGCGCACTATGGCGACGACCAGGTGAAAGTGTATAAATCCGCCTTCACCGCCATGTATACCGCGGTCACGTCTCACCGTCAGCCGTGCCGCATGAAGTTAGTGTGCGTCGGCCCGGATGAGAAGATTGTCGGCATTCACGGTATCGGCTTTGGTATGGATGAGATCCTGCAGGGCTTTGCGGTCGCGCTGAAAATGGGTGCGACCAAGAAAGACTTCGATAATACCGTAGCTATTCACCCAACGGCGGCAGAAGAGTTCGTGACCATGCGTTAGTTCGCCTTGTCAGCGAGTATGCACGTTTAAAGACCGGCCCTCAGTGGCCGGTTTTTTTATGCACCCTCCCCCACCGCCACGCCGCTGCTGGCGCAGATGTACATACGGTAACAAAATTCACCGGTAATGACGGCAGGCCTGGCTACGCTTAAAAAGTATTAAGCGCTTACCTGGATCGATTAATTAAGATTAGAGAAAAGAGTATGCAAGTGAAGATCAACGCAAAAAGGCTGGCTAAATTCCATCTGATTCTTGCCCTGGTATGGGCGATGTTAACCATACCCACCCTTCTGTGGTGGAAAAACAGTATTCTTTGGGTCTCTCTGATGAGTATTTACGCCATTGTGGTTTCGCATCTGGCGGCCTATAGCGCGGCCCATGCGGAAAAAGCGGCCAGCAATGCCCTGAATCAAAGCGAAGAGACCCGGCAAAAGACTGATGAAATAGCAGGCGATCCACGTCAGGCGCACTGATCGTGCCTCACCGGTGTCAGGCAAACAGGATCTGCCCGACGCCGGTACACTCCTCAAAAATAAACATTCTGCGTGGCATATTTAACAGGCGCATTCCCGCCACCTGGCAATAGCGTAAGCGGATCGGCTGCGTAACCACGCTATTTGATAAAAAGACATTGCGCATATCGCAATTTTCAAAACAGAGCTCGTCGATATAACAGCGGTTAATTAATAAACTGCTGAACTGTATATTGCGGAACACACTCTGCTTCAGATTACAGCGGAAAATAATGGCGTTGTTCTCTCCTTCAAAAATATCCAGCCATGCTAAATGGTGGCTTTCCAGCAGCCCCTGCAGTTCTGTTATAGTGGATTGATAGCCGCTCGGCTTTGCAAAAGAAAAAGGCATAGCGCCCTGACGCTTCGCGTTAAGGTTCATAAGGATTTCCTGTTTGAGCGCGTCATCAGAGACGATGACGACGAGGTGAAAGGCCTTAATTACTTATTTGCGCGTAGCGAAACAATGGCGATTTTGGACACTTATTTGCAGAGTTGGCCAATAAAAGAAAAGTCGAATACACAGCGTTATTAAACAACTACAAAAATAATTTACCTTAAGGGGATATTTAATGCCAATCAGCAAAAGTAAGAACGCTATTCTGGTGTTTGAATCACCGTGGAAACTCGATGATTATGATGCCAACCGCTCATCCGTGCTGCCGTTCGTGCACGGAATTGCCAAAATGCATGGCGACACTGAGGTCTACTCTCTGAATTTTTATAATAAAAAGAGCTTCGAGATTGCGCTGGATTGCCTGTGCCGTCAGAAATTTGATAATACCCTCGTCTATATTGCGGCGCATGGCAGTAAAACCCGTATCGGCGATGTTTCTCTCACCGACATCCTTGACGCCATTAATGATAAATCCCGGAAGTTCAACATCAAAGGTTTGATGCTGGGCTCATGTTTTGCGGGCAGCGACCCCCATTTACTGGAGGCGTTTCTGGAAGGTAGCAAACTGACCTGGTGCGCCGCCTATTCCTCTTCATGCTACTGGTTGCAGGGCACGATGCTTGACTGCGCTCTTCTCCATAGCGCCCTTAATATCGAAGATGCGCATTATAAAACGCATGAAGAGATGCAGGAGGCGTTTGCTGAGGCTATTGCCCACTTCGCCCCAAATGCCAACATCGGGACCGACAGTAATGAGCAACCTGTCGCGCTATCAGCATCCCTACAGATCGTAATTCAGCCTGAAGGCCGGGGTTTCCGCGCCCGTCTCTCCTCTGAAGAGATTTTTGACCGCGCGAAAGCCTGGCGCTTCAACGAGGAGACAGAAGAAGCCCTCTGATTCATACTCTGTTGCAAAGCGAATGATCCGAATTTTAGATCGCCTGCGCACTGCTGGATTGCCCGTTTATTGCCTGCAATAACATCAACATGCCTCCAGTAGTGCCCGTTTTGCCCCGCCAGTAAAATGTGATCTACCGCACATATACCTCTTCACAGACCGAAGCGAATGTCTAAGATTAGTAAGCAACCGGATAAAACCAGACCTGAGACTACGCAAACCGGAGGTCCTGACCACCATGTTCAACCAGAAAATACGCACTGTAGAGACCGTAGAGTTCGACATAGAACAAGAACTTCTCTACGAAATCGATCCCTGCGAGTTAAAACTGGATGAAATGCTCGAGGCGGAACCGGAACCTGAAATGATTGAAGGGCTGCCCGCATCCGATGCGCTCACCCCTGCCGATCGCTACCTTGAACTCTTCGAGCATGTTCAGTCGTCGCGACTGTTTGAAGACAGCAAAACCTTTCCCGACTGTGCGCCGAAAATGGATCCGCTGGATATCCTTATCCGCTATCGCAAGGTGAGACGACACCGCGACTTTGACCTGCGCCAGTTTGTGGAAAACCACTTCTGGCTGCCAGAAGTGCTGTCGAGCGAATATGTATCGGATCCCTCTTTCTCGCTCAAAGACCATATCGACAACCTGTGGCCGGTACTGACCCGGGAGCCGCAAGATCATATCCCGTGGTCGTCACTGCTGGCGCTGCCGCAGGCCTACATCGTCCCCGGCGGGCGATTCAGCGAGACCTACTACTGGGACTCCTATTTTACCATGCTGGGGCTGGCCGAAAGCGGTCGCCACGACATGCTCAAGTGCATGGCGGATAACTTTGCGTGGATGATTGAAAAGTACGGTCATATTCCTAACGGCAACCGCACCTACTATCTGAGCCGCTCGCAACCGCCGGTGTTTGCCCTGATGGTGGAGCTGTTTGAAGAGGATGGCGTGCGCGGTGCCAAACGCTATCTGGACCATCTGAAGATGGAGTACGCCTTCTGGATGGACGGCGCAGAGTCGCTGCTGCTCAACCAGGCTTACCGCAGTGCGGTACGTATGCCGGACGGCTCTCTGCTCAACCGTTACTGGGATGACCGTGACACTCCAAGGGATGAATCCTGGATAGAGGACGTTGAAACCGCCCGTCACTCCGGGCGTCCACCTAACGAGGTCTATCGCGATCTGCGCGCCGGGGCTGCCTCCGGTTGGGACTACTCCTCCCGCTGGCTGCGGGATCCGAGCCGGCTGGCGAGTATCCGCACCACGCAGTTTATCCCTATCGATCTCAACGCGTTCCTGTTCAAGCTGGAGAGCGCCATCGCCAATATTTCAGCCTCAAAAGGGGATAAAGAGACTGCGGATCGCTTCCGCCAGAAAGCGAGCGATCGCCGCGCGGCGGTTAACCGCTATCTGTGGGATGAGGAGAACGGCTGCTATCGCGATTATGACTGGCGCCGGGAGCAGCTGGCGCTCTTTTCCGCGGCCAGCATCGTGCCGCTGTATGTCGGTATGTGTACCCATGAGCAGGCCGAACGGTTATCCGACGCGGTAAAAGCGCGGCTCCTGACGCCGGGCGGTATCCTTGCCACCGAGTATGAAACCGGGGAGCAGTGGGATAAACCTAACGGCTGGGCGCCATTACAGTGGATGGCGATCCAGGGATTCAAACAATACGGCAATGATTCTCTGGGGGATGAGATCGCGTGGAGCTGGCTGCACACGGTAAACCATTTCTACAAAATGAATCACAAGCTCATCGAGAAGTACCACATCGCCAGCAGCCAGCCCCGGGAAGGGGGCGGGGGTGAGTATCCCCTGCAGGACGGTTTTGGCTGGACTAACGGCGTGGTGCGCAGACTCATTGGCCTGTACGGGGAGCCGTAGCTCCCCGCGTTGTCAGCGGATCACCTCATAAATGGCTGTATGAATCGTCTGCCATTTTTTGGTACTGGCGTCCGGCTGGGCCTGTGCCCGCCGCTTCGCCTGATCCATCTCGCGTCGCTGGCGTTCTACCACCGCCGGAACGGTACAAAATGCCTGCAGATACTCTTTACGCAGATCCGTCAGCGGTTCGCCCGCTGACATCGCGTGTGCGAGGGTGTTGATAAACTGTCGGCAGGGCTTCGCCTGCCCCATCTGCAGACGATAGCGCATCAGGATATCCAGCACCTCCCGATGTCCCACCGACAGGGCGTGCTCTGTCCAGGAGAGCTTCCACTCCATTCCCGCCTTCAGAAACAGCAGCGCCACGCGGGTATCGTTCCTGTCAATCGCTGCGCGGAAGTTATTCTCATCCCAGGTGACGCCCATGCGCGTCAGCGTTTCGCGGGAGGAGGGCGACTCACGCATCTCTTCCGCCGCCGTTTGCACAGGAGGCGAGGTGGTACTGGCCGCCTGGGTCGGCGTGCTGCTTTCCATTAATAGCCAGGTACCCGCCGCCAGCATTCCCATCACCATCACCCCCACCGCCCCCCACAGTCCCACCGAGATCAGATGATCGCGTTGCTCCGGGGTGCGCGCGGGCCGACGGTTCGGTTTATCGATAGCGTCGCGCACCTCAAAAATGTCATCGCCGGTGGCCCGGCTTTTTTCTCGCGCATTTTCCCAGAAGAGCTCCAGCTCGTGGTTATTCTCTGCCATCAACCCCGTCGGGTTTACGGCGGTACGGCCTTCGTTAAAGGCACGCTGAACGGGGCCGGCAATCTGGGCGTAGTAGTTGTCCAGCAGCAGGATTTGCGCAGAGGTCAGCGGCTGCCGGGCAATGATGTTGTTGCGGATCAGGCGGATATCATCAAGAAAGGAGTGGAGCGTCTTACGCGGTTCCACCATCAGCGTCAGCAGAGCGGGATCGCTGAACAGCGCCGAATAAGAGCGGGAGTACTCTTTCTTGTCCACCAGCATCAGCGCCAGCTCGCTAAACATCATGCCGCCGAGGGCATCGTTGCGCTCGCCCTGCTGCAGCCAGCGGCGAACCCGATCGGCACCGAAGAGCGTTTTGAGGTGATTGTTCAGGCGCGTTGGATCTGGCCAGGCCTGCATAATCAGCCCTTTAATCATCAATTCCAGCGCACGTACCTGTTTCCGGGCTTGCTGTTGCTGAAGCTCATCGCCGGGGCTCATTTCGGTACTGTAGGTCAGCAGCGGCTGCTGCAAACGCAGGTGTTCCAGGGCCGTCACAAAGCGCGTCGCGGCAATCAGCTGGTTGTCGCTCACATCCTGCCCGCTCTCATACTGCGGCACCCGCTGCTGCAAAAGCCGCAATTGCAGGGTGAATTGTGAGAGCTCCGCATCGTTGAGGTTCAGGCGTTTTGCCACGCTCGCCCAGCCCCCCAGCGCCAGCCTGGCGGAATCCAGCTGCTCAAGGAACCAACGGGGATCTTTGCCTTCGGCAACATGCACCTTTAACAGGAGCAGGATCTCCACAGAGGCCTGACGAATAATTCCCAGACAGCGTTCAAACTGCTCGCGGATCACGTGCGATTTACTGAGGGTCATCATTATCCTTAACTGCCGCGCAAAGATTCAGGCGCAGCGAACGGAGAGCGGTTGTTTTTTAAGTGGTTATACCAGATTAAACATACCCGATAACCGGCACTATTTCAGTGATAATGTTAATATCATTTACAAAAGCTCCCGGAGATCTGGCATGCCTGTGCTGCACACCCCGCGTTTAACCTGTTCCCCACTGCAGGAAGAGGACTGGCCCTTTTTTCTCTCCCTACAGCAACACCCCGATGTGATGCGCTACGTGGCCGAAGCCCGTCCGGAAGAGGCCATTCGCGAAACATTTACCTCTCGCCTGCCCGCGTGGTCTCCAGGCAGTGATCACTGGCTGTGCCTGGTGGTGCGCGATCACAATCAGACCCCGCTTGGGGTCACGGGCTATATTCATCGCGATGATGATTGTGCCGAAGTGGGGTTCCTTTTCGCCCCGCAGGCGCAGGGCAAAGGTTACGGCTTTGAATCCTTACAGGCGGTGTGCGATTACGCCTTTATGCAGGGAGATATCCGCCGTTTGACCGCTACGGTGACGGCGGGCAATGTCGCCTCTAAACGTCTGCTGGAAAAAGTGGGCTTTGTGCTGGAAGGTGAACTGCGCGAAAGCTACTGGCTGGCAGGTGAGTGGCAAAACGACTGGCTGTTTGGGCTGTTAAGAAAAGAGTACTGCTAAGCGTGCCGCGGGGCTCCCTCCCCGGCACCTGATTACAGGAACATCCCTCCGGAGACCTCAACGCGCTGCGCATTCATCCAGCCGAGTTCGTCGCTGAGCAGCGCCGCAATCGCATCGCCGATATCGTCCGGTAACCCAACGCGGCCCAACGCTGTCTGGGAGGCGATCTGCTGATTGATTGCTTTGTTATCGCGTACGCGACCGCCGCCAAAATCGGTTTCGATAGCCCCCGGGGCGATAATGTTGGCGGTGATCCCGCGCGCCCCCAGCTCCTTAGCCTGGTAGCGGGTGAGCACTTCCATAGCCCCTTTCATCGCCGCATAGGTGCTGGAGCCCGGTAGCGCAAAACGAGCCAGGCCAGATGAGACGTTGAGGATCCGCCCGCCGTTTTCCATCAGCGGCAATAGCCCCTGGGTCAGAAAGAACGGGCCTTTGAAATGGATGTTCATCACTTCATCAAACTGCGCTTCAGTGGTTTCCATATAGGGGGCATATAAACCCACACCTGCGTTGTTCAACAAATAATCGAAGGTGTTGCGCTTCCAGACTGAATGCAGTTTTTCACTCACCTTAGTGGCGAACTGTTCAAAGCTGGCAATATCCCCGACGTTCAGCTGCAATGCTGCTGCTTTTACCCCTTTTTGTTCAATTTCACGTACAACTTCGAGCGCTTCCTGCTCGCTCCGGTTGTAGGTCAGCAGGATCCCGACACCCTTTGCTGCCAGCTTCAGCGCCGCGTTTTTACCGAGCCCGCGGCTGCCGCCGGTCACTATTGCTATACGTTCAGTCATAAGAAACCTCGTTTCGGCTGTTGTGATGATTGAGAAAGAGCTTATTAGGTGATAGAAAATCAATAAATACGCTACGCAACGCTTCACTGTTTCAAAATAAACAACAATGAGCGCTCCCTATGGATAAAATTCACGCAATGCAGTTATTTATTCGCGTCGCTGAACTGGAGAGTTTTTCCCGCGCCGCAGATTCAATGGGCCTGCCTAAAGGTAGCGTATCGCGCCAGATTCAGGCGCTGGAGAACGGGCTTGGCACCCAGTTACTGCACCGCACCACGCGTCGGGTCAGCCTGACGCAGGACGGTATGGTCTACTACGAGCGGGCCAAAGATCTGCTGACCAATATGGAAGAACTGGATGGTCTTTTTTTGCACGACCCTGCCAGCGTCAGTGGAAGAATACGCGTCGATATGCCGGCCAACGTTGCGCGAAATTTAGTCATCCCCAAACTGCCGCTCTTCCTGCAACAGTACCCCGGCATTGAACTGGAGCTGAGCAGCAGCGACCGGCTGGTGGATGTGATTCGGGAAGGATTTGATTGCGTGGTGCGCGTCGGCACCCTGAAAGATTCCGGCTTAATTGCCCGCCCGCTCGGCAGGCTGTCGGTGATCAACTGCGCCAGCCCCGATTATCTGTCGCGTTTTGGCTATCCCGACGGGCTGGATGATTTAACCTCCCATGCGGTGGTGCATTACGCAACGCATCTCGGCACCCGGCCCCAGGGGTTCGAATATTACGATGGTGAAGCGACCCACTGGGTTAAGACCGGCGGTGTCCTGACGGTCAACAGCACCGAGACTTACCATGCCTCCGCCCTCGCCGGGCTGGGAATTATTCAGGTGCCGCGGGTAGGCGTGCGTGACGCCCTGCGGGCCAAAAAGCTGCTGGAGATCCTCCCGCAGTACCGCGCCAGGCCCATGCCGGTGTCGCTCATTTATCCCCACCGCCGCAACCTCTCCCGCCGGGTACATCTGTTTATGGCCTGGCTCACGGAAATCATGAAAACCTACGTTGACTGAGCGCAGGCTATAATTGCAATGAACTCTCGCTAACGATAAGGAAAACGTGACTGATGCCGGATAACAGCCAGCAACGTCCCACCCAGGATCTGGACTACGAGCCGATTAAGAAACTGGAAAATAGCCCGCCCCCGGCGCCAGATGAACCCAAAATTACCGCCGTGCGTAAAAGGGGCAGCCTGCTCGACAAGGCGAAAGATCTCATCCAGCTGATCCAACAGCGGCCGATGATTGCTCACCTGCTGCGCGCCGCCGAGCGTTTTAACGATCGGTTGGGCAACCAGTTTGGCGCCGCAATCACCTACTTCTCCTTCCTGTCGATGATCCCCATCCTGATGCTCTCCTTTGCGGCAGCTGGGTTTGTGCTGGTGTCGCACCCGACGCTGTTGCAGGACATCTTCAGCAAAATCCTGCAAAACGTCAGCGATCCGACGCTGGCCTCGACCCTGAAAAGCACCATCAACACCGCCGT
The DNA here is from genome assembly GCF_002416465.1 of Leclercia sp. UBA5076. Taxonomy (NCBI): domain Bacteria; kingdom Pseudomonadati; phylum Pseudomonadota; class Gammaproteobacteria; order Enterobacterales; family Enterobacteriaceae; genus Leclercia; species Leclercia sp. UBA5076. The sequence continues at coordinate 14,263 of NZ_DIAO01000016.1, read as the reverse complement.
CCAGCAACGTACTACTGTCGGGATTGTCGGTTTGTTTGTGGCGCTCTACTCCGGCATCAACTGGATGGGCAACCTGCGTGAAGCGATCCGCGCCCAGTCCCGCGACGTCTGGGAGCGTAAGCCGCAGGACCAGGAGAAAATCTGGATTAAGTATTTCCGCGACTTCGTCTCGCTGATCGGGCTGCTGGTGGCGCTGGTTATCACCCTCTCCATCACTTCCGCGGCAGGCTCGGCGCAGCAGATGATCATCTCCGCGCTCTATCTCGACACCATCGAGTGGCTGAAGCCAGTCTGGCATCTGGTGGGGTTAGGGATCTCGATGCTGGCGAACTACCTGCTCTTCTTCTGGATTTTCTGGCGCCTGCCGCGCCATCGCCCTCGCCGTAAGGCGCTGATCCGCGGCACGTTCATTGCCGCTATCGGCTTTGAGGTCATTAAAATCGTGATGACCTACACCCTGCCGTCACTGGTGACCTCCCCGTCCGGGGCGGCATTCGGCTCCGTGCTGGGGTTGCTGGCCTTCTTCTATTTCTTCGCCAGACTGACCCTCTTCTGCGCGGCATGGATCGCCACCGCCGAGTACCCGGATGACCGGCGAATGCCCGGTAAAAGCCACCGTTAATTCCCCTATCGGGCTGAATAAGAATGAAATATATCAGCCCGATTCATCATTTCAGCATATAAATCCAGCCTGTAATTTTTATTTAACCGAAAACCAGTTATATATTCCAACTTTTTATTTCTGTGAAGCATTTCATAGATGTGATTCTTCTGGTCCGAAAATTATCCGCTTTTTGCTCGCTTTTTCACCGGCCGCTGCGTTTGTTACAGATTGAAATATCGCTTTTGCTGTGCGTAATATGGCCTTTCGTTCGCCAAAAATAAGAAAAGTTTATGCAAGCCACAGCCACAACACTTAATTCAGAGCAGGAAAACGCCCCGGTTAACTCGCGCAATAAAGTCGTCGTCGCGTCACTGATTGGCACCGCCATTGAATTCTTCGACTTCTATATTTACGCCACCGCTGCGGTTATCGTTTTCCCGCATATCTTCTTCCCGCAGGGCGACCCGACGGCGGCCACGCTACAGTCGCTGGCAACCTTCGCCATCGCCTTTGTTGCGCGCCCTATCGGCTCGGCCCTGTTCGGTCACTTCGGCGATCGCGTCGGGCGTAAGGTAACCCTGGTTGCTTCGCTGCTGACCATGGGTATCTCTACCGTTGCCATCGGCCTGCTGCCGACCTATGAAACCATCGGGATTCTGGCCCCGCTGCTTCTGGCGCTGGCCCGTTTTGGCCAGGGTCTGGGACTGGGCGGGGAATGGGGCGGCGCGGCGCTGCTGGCCACCGAAAATGCCCCGCCACGCAAACGTGCGCTGTATGGATCCTTCCCACAGTTGGGCGCGCCGATTGGCTTCTTCTTTGCCAACGGCACCTTCCTGCTGCTCTCCTGGCTGCTGACTGACGAGCAGTTCATGACCTGGGGCTGGCGTATTCCGTTTATCTTCTCGGCGGTGCTGGTGCTGATTGGCCTCTATGTGCGCGTCTCCCTGCACGAGACCCCGGTGTTTGCCAAAGTGGCCGCCGCGAAAAAACAGGTAAAAATCCCGCTGGGCACGCTGCTGACCAAACACGTTCGCGTGACCGTGCTCGGCACCTTCATCATGCTGGCGACCTACACGCTGTTCTATATCATGACCGTCTATTCCATGACCTTCAGCACCACGCCTGCGCCGGTGGGCCTGGGCCTGCCGCGTAACGAAGTGCTGTGGATGCTGATGATGGCGGTTATCGGTTTTGGCGTGATGGTGCCGATTGCGGGCCTGCTGGCCGACCGTTTTGGCCGTCGCCCGAGCATGATTGTGATCACTTCGCTGATTATTCTGTTTGCGCTGTTCGTCTTCCCGCCGCTGCTCGGTTCCGGTAATCCGGCGCTGGTGATGGCGTATCTGCTGATTGGCCTGAGCCTGATGGGGCTGACATTCGGTCCGATGGGCGCGCTGCTGCCAGAGCTGTTCCCGACCGAAGTGCGTTACACGGGCGCCTCCTTCTCCTATAACGTCTCTTCGATTCTGGGTGCGTCCGTGGCGCCGTATATCGCTACCTGGTTACAGGCGAATTACGGTCTGCAATACGTAGGGATCTACCTGGCGGCGATGGCGGCACTGACGCTGATTGCGCTGCTGCTGACTCACGAGACTCGCCATCAGTCATTGTGATCCTTAATGCCGGGTGGCGCTGCGCTTACCCGGCCTACATTCTCCTGTAGGCCGGGCAAAGCCTCCCACTATTTCTTCATCTGCGACAGAATGGTTTGACACTGATTGGCCTGCCCCTCAGACGGCGAGATGAGCGCCAGCAGCGCTGCAGCAGGGGTAACCAGGGTCGCCAGCGCAGCGGCCACCGCACCACGAGCAATTAACGGCCCCGCCTTCACCCCCGCATCCGGATCTTTAAAGCTACCACGCACGTACAGCGGCGAGCGCAGCGTCACGATGCGAATGCCTTTACTTTCCGGGTTGATGGTGAGATCCAGCTGTTCCGAGGCCATACTGGCGGTGCCGGTGACGTTGATCACCGCGTTTTCAGTATCGAAGGCGAAAATCTGCGGCCGTGCGACGCCGTTGACCAGGTCAATATTGGCCGCTGCGCAGTTTACCCGCACCTCGTCGTCGCCAAAGATCTGGCCGACGATGAAGTTCCCGACGTTCAGACCCAGAATTTCCATCAGGTTACGGCTCACCAGCCCGTCGTTCATCAGCAGCTTCAGATTGCCGTTACCGTTCCCCAGCAGGGCCGCAACAGAGTTGCCGGTACCGCGAATTTTGGCATCGCCATTCATCTCCCCCAGGGTTTTCTGCATCAGCTCCACATCCGGCATCAGCTCCTTCAGCTTCAGCCGTCGCGCCTGAATATCGGCCTGGCCCCGCATCGGATTTTTATCGCCTTCAAGATGGATATTTGAGGAGATGGTGCCGCCAGCCAGACCAAACTTCAGCGGCTCCAGACGCAGGTCGGCGTTTTTCAGGAGGATATGGGTAGAAAGATTACTGATAGGCAGGCTGCTGCCATGCTCGATCCGCCGCCCTTTGAAGCGCACGTCCGCATCCATTACGTCCCACTTATCGGTTTCGAAGCGGTCGTTCGGCAGCACTTTGCCGGACGGCGGTGCCTGCTTGCGTACCTCCTCCGCTTTGGTGCCTTTACCGGAGTCGACGCCAATCAGCGGCCCGAGGTCCGCCAGCCGCAGCTGACGCGACTCCACATCCCCTTCCAGCTTCGGCCGCGGTTTGCCGGTGGTGTAGGTCAGCGAACCGTGGATATCGCTGTCACCGATCCGGCCATTAAAGTTGCGGTAATCGTAGACCGAGGCCTCTTCCGAATTGATCTTCGCCACCAGCCGACCATCGGTTTCAAACGGCGGCGTATCAGGCAGCAGTACGCCGGTCAGCTCATAAAGTTCGCCCAGCGAATCCCCGGCAAATTTCAGCTTCAGATCGACGCCGCCCATCTTCATTGGGTCGTTCACCGTACCGACAAAAGCCACCCGGGTATTGCCGGAGCGGAAGTCAGCCTGCACCGGGAAGGGGGTGCCTTCGCTGCGCAACGCCAGCATACCGCCAATTTTACCGGTGCCGCGCAGCGGCTGATCGTTGTAGCGCCCTTCCGCCTTCAGGCCAAAGACGTAATCGCCGACCTTATCCTTTTTGCCTTTATCGCCAGTCACTTCGCTGAAGGGTACCGGCTTGCCCAGCGGATCGACGAAGATCTCCATCTGTGCTTTGCTGACCGCGTCGTTCACGTCGATCCGCCCACGATCGAACAGAATATTATCGAGGCGGAAAGACCAGGACGAAGGCTGGGCATCAGGATCTTTTTCTTTATCATCGCCTGCCAGATCGAAGGTCCAGTTATTGGTCTTCTCCGACAGGCGGATCAGCCGGGCATCTGGCTGTTGCAGTTTGATCCACGGCAGATAGACCGTTTTGGTAAGCAGTGCCAGCGGCGCAAGGGTGGCCTCCACGCGCGGGAGATGCACCATGGTGATTTCAGGAATGTCCGGCGGGTTGCCGAGAATAACGTCGTTAGCGTGAACGTGCGGCCAGGGTATCCAGCTGCGCCAGCCCGTTTCGCCCTTCTGCCGCTCCCATACCACGCCCAAGTCCCCGCGAATAGCGAAAGGACGGTTAAGTTCGGTCGAGACTTTCTGGTTGATGGTCGGTTTGAGGCGGTTCCAGTCAAATGTCGCGATCACGACAATCAGCACCACAATCAGCAACAAGAAGACTCCCCCTGTCCAGGTGATAATCTTCGCTGTTTTTGTCATCCCATACTCCCTTTCAGTAATCACTTGCCTTTCATGAATATAGTCCAGGCATGCGGAAAGGGGGCGGCAGCGTCCGGTAATAACGCGTTAACCACGCGCTATTACGGGAAGCTGCTGGGTTTTACAGGGTGATGATTACGTTGTCGAGCGTCTCCATCGACACCGGGCGGGAGAGGAAATAGCCCTGGGCGGCAGCGGCGGGTGAGTTCTGTACATCGCGCCACTCTTCCAGCGTCTCGACGCCTTCGACGATAACCCCCTGGCAGTAGCGGTTCATCAGTTGCAGCAGAAGCGTGAACAGATTGCGCCCTTCCGGCGTCTGGCGCAGCATAATGAACAGATCGCGCGCCACTTTGATGTAATCGTAACGCACTTCGCTCAGGGCGGAGAAGTTCGCCATACCGGTGCCAAAGTCGTCCAGCCACAGCGGGCCAAACTCACACATGGTGGCAAACGAGGAGTCCTGCGGCAGACGAACGTGCTCCACCAGCTCAAAGCGCAGCCACGGCAGCCGCTGGATCAGCTTCTGCAGGCTCTCATCCTGCCGCACCGCCAGCAGAGTTGGGCCATCGACGTTAACCGAAGCCAGAATGTTGTTGTCGGCGAAAAAGTTTTGTCTCACCGCCAGCATGGCGAGCTGCTCCTCCAGGATATCCAGACGATGACGCACGGGGACTTCCGCGAAGTAGCGATCCGGTGCAATCCGCTGTGCCGGGTTTGAAGGATGGGTCACGACGGTCAGGATCTCAATCGCCATCAGCTTACCGTCGGTACGGTAGATCGGCTGATAAGTATAAGCGCGCTCACATTGCAGCCAGTAGCGGTGTTCCTGTAAGTTCTCAATACTCGCTTCAGGGATGCTCAGCAGCTGGATGTCCTGCCTTAACTTCATTTCAGATGTCCTGTTGAATGGGAAAGAGCCTGTCGGGACTGGTCAAAGGATTATCGGCTCCTGGTAAGAGAACTTTATGTCCGGTTGCGGACGAAAATGAAAATCTGAGATATCAAACCCGTCAGGAACTTGTCCGAGTTCAAAAAAATAATGGAACGTCGTTTTAATACAGTTGACCGCTTCCGGCCTCCAGCGCAAACTAACCGCAGTTTAATTATCCAGGTTCACGACTATGTCCAAAAAAATTGCCGTGATCGGCGAATGTATGATCGAACTCTCCCAGAAAGGCGCGGAAGTCAGCCGCGGCTTTGGTGGCGACACCTTAAATACCTCCGTATATATTGCTCGTCAGGTCGATGCTGACGCGCTGGCGGTAAACTATGTTACGGCGCTGGGCACCGACAATTTCAGCCAGCAGATGCTGGACGCATGGCAGAGTGAAAATGTCGATACTTCCCTGACCCAGCGGATGGAAAACCGCCTGCCGGGCCTCTATTACATCGAGACCGACAGCACCGGCGAGCGCACCTTCTATTACTGGCGTAACGAAGCTGCCGCCAAATTCTGGCTGGAGAGCGACAGCGCGGCGCAGATCTGCGAAACGCTGGCCCATTTCGACTACCTCTATCTGAGCGGCATCAGCCTTGCGATCCTCAGCCAGAGCAGCCGTGAAAAACTGCTCTCCTTGCTGCGCGAATGCCGCGCCAACGGCGGGAAGGTGATTTTCGACAACAACTACCGTCCACGCCTGTGGGCCAGCCGCGAAGAGACGCAGCAGGTCTATAGCCAGATGCTGGAATGCACCGATATCGCTTTCTTAACCCTCGACGACGAAGATGCGCTGTGGGGCGAGAAGCCGGTTGATGAGGTGATTGCGCGTACGCAGGCCGCCGGTGTCAGCGAAGTGGTAATTAAGCGCGGGGCAGATTCCTGCCTGGTGGCGATCGCCGGAGAAGCGGTTATCGAAGTACCTGCGGTGAAGCTGGCGAAAGAGAAAGTGATTGATACGACCGCGGCGGGTGACTCCTTCAGCGCCGGCTATCTGGCGGTGCGTCTGACGGGCGGTACGCCGGAAGCGGCAGCGCAGCGCGGCCACCTGACCGCCAGCACGGTGATCCAGTATCGCGGCGCCATCATTCCACGCGAAGCGATGCCTGCTTAAGGGCTGTATCCATTAAAAAAGGCAACTTACGTTGCCTTTTTCCTTTTACTGCGCGCGTGCCATAATGTCGTTCCACGTCGCCTGCAGCTCCTTCATATCATATTCAGGTTCACCTTTCGGCTGCATTAAAATTAGCGACATATCCTGAGAAAGCTGCTGACGCAGATCCTGGCTCAACATATCCGCGGTCAGGCTGTTAAGGAAATCCTGGCGCAGCTTCTGATACTGTTCCGGCGCGATATCCACCACCTGATTTTGCAGGGAGCGAATACGCTGGCTGATCAGGATATCGGTATCGGTACGGGCATAGGTGGCGAACAGTTTTTGCAGCTCATTATTTTTCTGCGCCACCAGCGCGTTGAACTCCTCTTCGCTCAGGCCATTATCACGTACTTTCGCCAACTCTTTTGCCACTATCGCCATATTGGCGTTCAGCTTGTCGCCCGGCGACTCAACATTAATGGCGCACTGGGCGCGCTGGAACAGCACCCGGCAATCAAAGCCCAGACCAATATCTTTGGCGTTGTTCTTACTCAGGGTTTGCTGAACATGCCAGAACAGCGCTTCACGGGCTAAATCGGCGCGCCAGTAGCGCAGCAGCGCGGCAGACTCACGAATCGGCTGCCACGGGCTGTCCCACATGATGGAGAGACGATCCTGGCGCACGGCATCGGTCATGATGCTCACCGGCTCTGCGCGCAGAGGTGAAAGCGTTGGCACCGGCGCTGGCGTGTTACGTTTGCCTTTCAGCTCGCCGAAGGTTTTGCCAATCTGCTCAATCACCGCGCGGCTATCAATGTTACCGACCACAATCAGGGTCATGGCATCCGGGGTATACCAGGTCTGGTAGAACGACTTCACCTGTTCAATATCAACCGGTTGCTTTAGCGGCTCTGCCGGATCGTGGCCCAGCAGCGCCGAACCTTTCAGACGATAGCGCCACCAGCCCTCTTTGGTATCCGCAGGCCAGGTCGCCACCATGTCGCTGTTGCTCAGGGCGTAATTCACCGTCTCAGGGGTAATGGACACGTTACCGGCGGTATCTGACAGCCAGGTCAGCGCCTCTTTAAGCAGATCGTTGCGGTTGTTTGGCAGGCTGAGGTTAAACATGGTGTAGTCGTAGGAGACGACAGCAGGCGGCAGCGGGCGTTTCGGATCGATACCCTGTTGCCACAGTGAACGGGCCTGTACAGCCTGAAGGCTACCGCTTTGGGTCAGAGCCAGTCGGGGCAGGAAATGACTGAAACCGCTCTGTTGCGTACTCTCGGTCAGGGAGCCGGTATTGACGGAAAGGCGGATTTCAATGCGGTCGCTGGGGCGCTGTGGGGTGGCTAAAACTTGCCACTGAAAACCGTTAGACAGCGTTCCCTGTTGCCAGGCCGGGTCCGGCTGGAGCGCGTCAGCCTGCACGTAACTGGCTGCTGCCATCATGAGCAAACCGCCGGTTAAGAGTCGAATTTTTGTGCCCTGCATGTGAACCCCTGATCAACATTCCTGGTAACAAAGAGTGCCACACGCCCTGTCGCACTCTAAATATGATGTACAAAACACTCCGATTAGACCGCGCATGAAACGAAACGTCACGGCATGAAGTGAAATTTACCCGAAATAAATCTTATCGAATTATGACAAGTATGCTGGGCCATTATGCGCAGGAGCCCGCACCCCGACAAGGGAATGCGGGCCTGAGGGAAGATTTTAGGAGGACAAACCGTGTGTTTTGCCGTCTGGCGCACGATTATTCAGCGTATCGTCGAGCTTTTTGTGGTCCAGCTCTTTTACCCACTTCGCCACGACTACTGTTGCCACGCCGTTACCGACCAGGTTGGTCAGCGCACGGGCTTCAGACATAAAGCGGTCGATACCGAGGATCAACGCCAGGCCGGCCACCGGCAGATGTCCCACCGCGGAAATGGTTGCCGCCAGGACGATAAATCCGCTCCCCGTGACCCCAGCCGCCCCTTTTGAGGAGAGCAGCAGCACAACCAGCAGCGTAATTTGATGGAAGATATCCATATGGCTGTTAGTGGCCTGGGCGATAAACACCGCCGCCATCGTCAGGTAGATCGATGTCCCATCCAGGTTAAAGGAGTAGCCGGTGGGGATCACCAGCCCGACGACCGATTTACGGCAGCCCAGCTTCTCCATCTTATCGAGCATGCGCGGCAGCGCCGATTCGGATGAGGAGGTGCCCAGCACAATCAGCAGCTCTTCACGGATGTAGCGAATGAACTTGAAGATGCTGAAGCCGGTCGCGCGGGCGATGCTGCCCAGCACCACCACCACAAACAGTATACAGGTGATATAGAAGCAGACGATCAGCTGGCCCAGCTGCACGAGGGTACCGACACCATATTTACCGATGGTGAAGGCCATTGCCCCGAAGGCGCCAATGGGTGCCAGACGCATAATCATGTTGATGATGCCGAAAATCACCTGCGAGAAGCTTTCAATAACGTTAAAAATCAGCTGACCTTTGCTGCCGAGGCGATGCAGGGCAAAACCAAACATCACGGCGAACAGCAGCACCTGCAGAATATTCCCGCTGGCGAAGGCGCCAATTACGCTGCCGGGGATCACATCCAGCAGGAAGGCGACCACACCCTGATCTTTCGCCTGCTCGGCGTAGACCGCCACCGCTTTCGCATCCAGCGTCGAGGGGTCAACGTTCATGCCCGCGCCGGGCTGCACGACGTTAACAATCACCAGACCAATGATCAGCGCGAGGGTACTGACGACTTCGAAATAGAGCAGCGCCACTGCACCCGTACGGCCAACGGCTTTCATGCTTTCCATGCCTGCGATACCGGTCACGACGGTGCAGAAAATAACCGGCGCGATCACCATCTTAATCAGCTTAACGAAAGCATCGCCAAGCGGTTTCATCTGGGCGCCTAATTCAGGGTAGTAATGACCAAGCAGAATACCAATGGCAATGGCGGTTAATACCTGAAAGTAAAGACTTTTGAAGAGAGAGGTTTTCATAAGATGTCCTTGGGAAGAAAAGCCGCAGGAAATGTAGGGTTACCCGTTACCTGCGGCCTTAAAATACCACCCATAAATCAGGACAGATAGAAGTTCAGGCTGAAATTGAAACGCAAATGTTAAGAAATTTGAGCTGACTCGCACAATCCAGCAACATTTCAGTCATCAGCGCTATTGGCATTGTGTTTAAGATAGCGACTCTCAAAAATATCGCCAGGAACGGCTTTATCGAACAGATATCCTTGCCCGCACTCTACCCCGGCATCGGCCAGCCAATGACGCTGGGCTTCGGTTTCGATCCCTTCGGCAATAATGCTCAGCTTCAGGCTACGCGCCAGCTGGATAATCGCCTCGACCATGCTGCTGTCTTCCGGCAGCCCCTCCACAAACGCCTTATCAATCTTCAGTACATCTACCGGCAGGGTTTTCATATGTTGCAGCTGGCGCAGACCAGCGTATCCCATGCCAAAATCGTCCAGCGCGATGCGCACCCCGGCATTCCGCAGCGGGCGGAGTATCGCTACCGCTTCGTTAGGATCGTCAATTCGGCGGCTCTCGGTCACTTCCAGAATGAGGGTATCCGGCTTAATCCGATAGCGGAGAATCATCGCCAGCAGGTCCGGAACCATGTTGGGGTGCATTAGCTGGAGCGCCGACAGGTTAACCGATAGCGGCATCATCACCCCACGCGACTGCCAGGCTGACAGCAGACGACAGGACTCTTCCAGTACCCAGTGACCCACCGTCACAATCAGGCCGCAATTTTCAATACGGTCGATCAGCCCTTCCGGAAGCGCCCAACTGCCATCGGGCTGACGCATCCGCAACAGCGCTTCGGCGCTATGGACCTCACCGGTACGCAGATCGACCTGCGGCTGTAGCCAGATGGCAAAATTGTTGCTGTCCAGCGCGGTCAGAATATCGTTCTCTTCTGAGAGCCGCTGCTGCGCTTTCTCCATCTGCTCGGGCTCAAAGAACTGAATCTGATTCTTACCCTTCTGCCGGGCGGTAAACGCGGCGGAAAAGGCCCGGCGGTAAAGTTGCTCTGCGGTCAGGTTGCCGTAAAACATGGCGATACCAATACTGGCGCTCGGGCGCAGCTGGATCCCCTGAACCGGCAACCGCTCATTGATAACAGTAAGCACTTGCTGACCTAATGTGATGGCATGCCACGGCTCCTTGACGCCATTAGCGATAATCACGAAGTCGTAGCCGCTTACCTGCGTCAGTACCATCCGCGGCGCAAGCACGGATTTCAGCTTTTCAACCAGCGTCAGCAAGACCATCTCTCGCTGGCTCTCTTTCAGCACGCCGGCGGTATCCTGCAATGTTTCACAGGCCACCACTATCAGCGCCATGGTCTGCTGCCGCTTCACCGCCTGCTCCAGCATCACCATCAGAAACGCCTTGTTGGGCAGTTCCGACACCGGGAAACGGGTGGCATTGTGGTTGAGCTCATCATGCTGGCGCAGCATACGCTGCTGGTTGAGGTTGTAGCTGCGGACCAGCATGCCAATTTCGTCGTCGTGATGCAGGCGCGGCAGGGCAAGCTGGTGCCCCATCTGTTGCTGCGGCGAGAGGGTATCCAGCTCCCGGGCAATGCGACGCAGCGGATGGACGATGAGACGGTTTATGCACCAGGTCAGCGCCACGGTAAGCATCAGCGTCAACAATAAGTAAGTGGTTACCAACGTCGAGATCCAACTGATGACAAATTTGTACATCCGCCAGGAGTCAGACTGTAGCACCAGATAGGCCAGCGGCTGCGGGTTCGCCGGACGCTGCAACGAATAGACCGGAAGGGAGATCTGCACCGGCATTTCAAACAGCCGCTTCATCATCACCGGTACCGGATGCTCCGGGATAAAGTTCATGCGTAGCGCCTGAAACTGATTCGGCAGCACAACATCCGCCTGGCTGACGACCCCTGCCGGCTTGATGCTTTTGATAATGGACTCCGCCTGAGGAATATCACCCTTCAGAATAGCGGCAGAGAGAGGCTCACGGATTGAGCGGGCGATGCTCTCGAGTTGCGTAGCCGTGTTGTAGCGATTTTGCTGAATGGCATGAAACAGCAAAATAACGCAAAAGACGAAAACAAACACCATAGTGACGGCAGTGACCATCGCCATTTGTTTGATAGTTAAAGAGCGGCTGACACGCAAAATGGATCTCCAGAAACGCGAAAGGCAGGTTAATCAACTGTTACCCTGCTGCTTTCAGAGTATACCTTATCGGGAACTGTTTAAGAGAGTGTAACCAGGCGTTTAGGGATTATTCTGGTTGCCGCTTCGCACGGGGGATGGCGGCGGTATAGCTGAAGAACCGGGGAGCCCGCGGCTCCCCGCAATTTATTCGGCGCTGCGCAGTGAAATCTCGCCGCCGACCCATGGTTTAATCACGCCATCCTGCTCCAGCAACAGCGCGCCCTGCTCGTTGATACCGCGCGACGTGCCGTAGACCTCTTTGTCGCCGATGATCAGCTTCACCGCACGGTGAGCAAAGTTATCCAGCTTTTCCCAGCGGGGCAGGAACGGGGCTAAACCTTCCTGTTCGAAGATTTTCAGCGAATGGCGTAGCTCGTTAATCACCTGCACGGCAAGGACATTGCGATCGATGGCGATCCCTGCTTCCTGCAGGTTGATCCAGCCCTGATTAATATCTTCGGCCTGTACATTGCGCATCACCAGATTTATCCCCGCACCCATTACGATCTGCGCGGCATCACCGGTTTTCCCGGTCAGTTCTACCAGAATACCGGCCAGTTTGCGATCGTTCAGATAGAGATCGTTTGGCCACTTCACGCGCACTTTGTCGGCGCCCAGCGACTGCAACACTTCTGCCAGCACAATGCCAATCACCAGACTGAGGCCGATGGCGGCGGCGGGACCTTGTTCCAGACGCCAGTACATGGAGAGATAAAGATTGGCGCCAAAAGGCGAAAACCATTTACGTCCCCGGCGGCCACGACCCGCCTGTTGGTATTCTGCCACGCAGCAGTCGCCGGACTGTAGCGTGTCAAGCCGGTCGAGCAGATACTGGTTAGTAGAGTCAATTACCGGCAGAACGGCAACGCTGCTGTCGGTGATCTGACCGCTGATAAAGGCTTCGTCCAGGAGCTGAACCGGCTCCGGCAGACTGTAGCCTTTGCCCGGCACGGTAAAGACATCCACTCCCCAGTCACGCAGGGTCTGAATATGTTTATTGATGGCGGCGCGGCTCATTCCCAGCTGTTCGCCCAGCTGTTCACCGGAATGGAAATCGCCATCAGCCAGAACAGAGATAAGCTTCAGGGGAACGGTATGATCCTTCATGCAATGGCCTCCACCGCATTAACTTCACCGTGATGGCCGATAAAGCGCACCTCCGGCTCCAGCCAGACATCAAATTTCTCACCCACATGCTGGCGCACCTGATGGGCCAGCTGCACGACATCACGGCTGGTCGCATTGTTTTCGTTGATAAGCACCAGGGCCTGCTGACGATGTACCGCTGCGCCGCCACAGGTTGTGCCTTTAAGCTGACACTGATCGATCAGCCAGCCCGCAGCCAGCTTAACGCTGCCATCTGCCTGCGGATAGTGTGGCGCCTGCGGCCACTGGGCGAGTAAGGTTTCGGCTTTTTCACCGGAGATAACCGGATTTTTGAAGAAGCTTCCGGCGTTACCGTTCACTTTCGGATCGGGCAATTTACTCATTCGCATATGGCAAACCGCGTCGAAAATCTCTTTTGCAGTGACCGTGGCAGGATCCAGACGAGTGAGATCGCCGTAGGTCAGGACAGGCTGCCAGTTTTTGGTCAGGCGCAGACCAACCGCAACGATGACATATTTATCCTGATACTCATGTTTGAAAATGCTGTCGCGATAGCCAAAGCGGCACTGTTCCGCACTTAAACGCAGCGGATTACCCGTTGCCAGCTCGATACAGTCGACATAATCACAAACATGTTTGAGTTCGATGCCATAGGCACCGATATTCTGAATAGGAGATGAACCCGCACAGCCAGGGATTAGCGCCAGGTTTTCCAGACCCGGCATATTATTTTCAAGGGTAAACTGCACCAGGCGATGCCAGTTCTCCCCGGCTCCCACGTGCAAACGCCAGCAATCCTGCGCCTCTTCAACTTTAATCCCGCTGATGCGGTTAACGATCACCGTACCAGAAAAGTCTTCCAGAAAGAGAACGTTACTGCCTTCGCCCAGAATAAGAACAGGGAGGTGGTGTTGCGTGGCGTGATTCCATGCGGCCAGCAGTTGCTGCGCATCGTCGGCCCGCACGATCTGTCGGGCATTTCGGTCAATACCGAAGGTGTTCCAGGGCTTAAGGGAGTGATTCATAGACGCTATCCAGATGCAAAAACCGGGATAGTTTACCGTATATGGAATCGGTTAGGGGGATAACTTTAAAGACGGGATAGAATACGCAGAAACGCAAAAAGCCCATCCGTGAGGATGGGCTTTCGGCTTTAATTGATGCCTGGCAGTTCCCTACTCTCGCATGGGGAGACCCCACACTACCATCGGCGCTACGGCGTTTCACTTCTGAGTTCGGCATGGGGTCAGGTGGGACCACCGCGCTACAGCCGCCAGGCAAATTCTTGGTGCTCTGTACGCAATACTTTATCGCATCAGCCGCGTTGGCTGCGCTCGTAAAGTCAGTCACATACTTCAGTATGCTCCTTCTTTTCCTTCGCTTGCCGCCTTGCTGCTGCGCAAACTATTGTGTACTTAACTCTGAATCAATGCTGAAAATCTCTCAAACCCATCGAAACAGCTTCGGCGTTGTAATGTTAAGCCTCACGGTTCATTAGTACCGGTTAGATCAACGCATCGCTGCGCTTACACCACCGGCCTATCAACGTCGTCGTCTTCAACGTTCCTTCAGGAGCCTCAAAGGG
>NZ_DIAO01000006.1:0-8668 GCF_002416465.1 Leclercia sp. UBA5076 | reverse complement strand
GCAGTCTACGTGTGCGTAGTGACGAGTCGGGGTGTCGTATTCAACGTGGGAAGTGTTGATGGTGATACCACGAGCTTTTTCTTCTGGTGCGTTATCGATCTGGTCGAATGCACGAGCAGAACCACCGTAGGTTTTTGCCAGAACGGTAGTGATTGCAGCGGTCAGCGTTGTTTTACCATGGTCAACGTGGCCGATAGTACCGACGTTAACGTGCGGTTTTGTACGTTCAAACTTTTCTTTAGACATCGATTGTCCCTCTAAGACACGGATAAATCGGTGATATCACCACATCAACCAGGCGAAATGCCTGAACTGTTGAATACATTTAAATTGAAACAGAGAGAAATGGGAGGGAGAAGTGAAGTGGTGCTGATACCCAGAGTCGAACTGGGGACCTCACCCTTACCAAGGGTGCGCTCTACCAACTGAGCCATATCAGCACGTATTGGAGCGGGCAGCGGGAATCGAACCCGCATCATCAGCTTGGAAGGCTGAGGTAATAGCCATTATACGATGCCCGCATCCTGAAACTCGGCTACCCAGTTCTTTCTGTAACAAAAAAAGAGATTTCTCTCTTTTTAAGTTCGAGCTGGTTAATTTTTTCAACCAACTCCGGCGGCGTTAACGCTGCCAGAAAGTGGTGGTGGGGGAAGGATTCGAACCTTCGAAGTCTGTGACGGCAGATTTACAGTCTGCTCCCTTTGGCCGCTCGGGAACCCCACCGGACTTGATGGTGCCGACTACCGGAATCGAACTGGTGACCTACTGATTACAAGTCAGTTGCTCTACCTACTGAGCTAAGTCGGCATCAAGTAGCGCGCATTCTATGGAGACATGGGCAGTCATGCAACTAAAAATTTGCATAAATTGTTCTTTCGCTCACATTTTGTGCTGGAAGAGTGAATAACGCTGTATTTTCAGGCAGACGCGCGCAAATATTCACCATATGCTGTCCCGTAATAGGCTCAAACCCGGTCTGTGACGATTCCCGCTTAACGCAACACGGGGCCACTTTTTTTCTTATTATTCGGCTCATCTGGTGTTAACCTCCTGCCCATTGTCCAAAATTAACTAATCAATGATGTGCCACTCCCCCCTACCCAGCCTCTGTTGTGGGATGCGATGGCTCATTCAAGCATGCTTATGAGCAAAAAAGAGCAAACGTTAATGACGCCTTATCTCCAGTTTAGCCGCAGCCAGTGGGCTGCTCTGCGTGACTCCGTCCCGATGACCTTAACGGAAGGCGAAATCGCACGGTTAAAAGGGATAAACGAAGACCTGTCGCTTGAAGAAGTGGCTGAAATTTATTTGCCTCTGTCACGTTTGCTGAATTTCTATATCAGTTCCAACCTTCGTCGACAGGCCGTGCTGGAACAGTTCCTCGGGACTAACGGACAGCGCATCCCTTATATCATCAGTATTGCCGGCAGCGTGGCCGTGGGTAAAAGTACCACTGCGCGCGTACTGCAGGCGCTGCTGAGCCGCTGGCCAGAGCATCGCAGCGTTGAGCTGATCACCACCGACGGCTTCCTGCACCCTAACGAGGTGTTAAAGGAGCGCGGTCTGATGAAGAAGAAAGGCTTCCCGCTCTCTTATGATATGCACCGTCTGGTGAAATTCGTGTCGGATCTGAAATCCGGCGTGCCGAACGTTACGGCCCCGGTCTATTCGCACCTGATTTATGACCGTATCCCTGACGGGGACAAAACCGTGGTCCAGCCGGACATTCTGATTCTGGAAGGGTTAAACGTTTTGCAAAGCGGGATGGACTATCCTCATGACCCGCATCATGTCTTTGTCTCCGACTTTGTCGACTTCTCTATTTATGTCGATGCCCCGGAAGATTTACTGCAAAGCTGGTACATCAACCGCTTCCTGAAGTTCCGCGAAGGGGCATTCACCGATCCTGACTCCTACTTCCACAACTACGCCCAGCTCTCGAAAGAGGAGGCGGTGAATGTGGCGACCGCACTGTGGAATGAGATCAACTATGTGAACCTGAAAGAGAACATTCTGCCAACGCGCGAGCGGGCCAGCCTGATCCTCACCAAGAGCGAAAAACACGCTGTCGATCAAATCCGTTTACGGAAATAGCGTCCCGCAAACCAATAAAAAAACCGGCGAATTCGCCGGTTTTTTTTCACTTATACGTGGGGCTTCTCGCCATTTTCGTCCTGGTCCACCGCAAAGCAGGCCACCAGTTGTCCGCCGTAGTCTTTCAACTGCGGTTGCAGTTGGGTACATGGCCCAAAGCGACGGCGGCAGCGGGCGTTGAATGCACACCCCGGCGGCGGATTGAGTGGGCTTGGCAGCTCACCGGTCAGCTTAATACGCTCCCGGCGGTCATCCGGGTTCAGACGCGGGGTCGCAGAGAGCAACGCCTGGGTATATGGATGGCGCGGGTTATTAAAGATCTGATCCTTGGTTCCCTTCTCGACGCAACGGCCCAGATACATCACCATCACTTCATCCGCGATATGCTCTACCACTGAGAGGTCGTGCGAGATGAAGACATACGACAGGCCTAAATCCTGCTGCAAATCCATCATCAGGTTCAGCACCTGCGCACGGACGGAAACGTCCAGCGCGGAGACCGGTTCATCGGCGATCACCACATCCGGATCGAGCATCAGACCACGGGCAATAGCGATACGCTGACGCTGACCGCCAGAGAACATATGTGGATAGCGATCGTAGTGCTCGGTCTTAAGCCCCACTTTCGCCATCATCGCCAGCGCCTTTTCGCGACGCTGCTCTTTACTCAGCGTGGAGTTGATCTGCAGCGGCTCCTCCAGAATCTGCCCCACTTTTTTACGCGGGTTCAGCGAACCATAGGGGTTCTGGAAGACAATCTGGATTTTCTGGCGACGCAGCTTCTGCGCGTCGGGATCGTGCTTCAGCAGATCCTGCCCTTGATAGTACAGCTCGCCCCCGGTCGGGGTTTCAATCATGGTCAGCAGGCGACCCAGTGTGGATTTCCCGCAGCCAGACTCGCCTACTACCGCCAGCGTTTTGCCGCGCTCGAGGGTAAAGGAGACGCCGTCCAGCGCTTTCACCATGCGCTCAGGGGCAAACAGCCCCTTCTTCACCGGGTAGTGTTTTTTCAGATCGATAGCCTGCAACAGGGGCTGTTGCATGGTGGCCTCATGCGTACTCATAGTTCGGCCTCCCGGCGTCATCAAGTGGGTAGTGACATTTAGACTGGCGGCCGCCGTCCACGGTGTTAAGCGCCGGCTCGTCAACGCGACATTTGTCCGTAGCATACGGGCAGCGCGGGTTCAGCAGACAGCCGGTCGGGCGGTCATATTTACCCGGTACCACGCCCGGCAGTGACGCCAGGCGCGCCTTATCCTGGGCAAACTCCGGCAGTGCGCGCAGCAGCGCCTGGGTATAGGGGTGACGCGGCGCGCGGAAGATATCGTGCGAGCTGCCGGTTTCCACAACCTGCCCGGCATACATCACGATGATTTTATGCGCCGCTTCGGCCACTAACGCCAGGTCATGGGTGATCAGGATCAGCGCCATGTTCTCTTTCTGCTGTAACTCCAGCAGCAGCTCGATGATCTGTGCCTGAATGGTCACGTCCAGGGCGGTTGTCGGTTCATCGGCAATCAGCAGTTTTGGCCGACAGGCGATCGCCATGGCGATCATCACGCGCTGGCTCATCCCGCCGGAGAGCTGGTGCGGATAGACATCCAGACGCGAGGCCGGGTCCGGAATACCCACCTGGGTCAACAGATCGATTGCCCGCTGGCGGCGGGTTTTCTTGTTTCCGCCCTGGTGCACCTTAATGGCTTCCATAATCTGGAAGCCCACGGTGTAGCACGGGTTAAGGCTGGTCATCGGATCCTGGAAGATCATCGCCACTTCGGCACCTACCAGGTTGCGGCGCTCTTTTTCGGAAATGCGCTTCAGATCCTGCCCGTTAAATTCCAGGTTTTCCGCCATCACGCGGCCTGGAAAATCAATCAGTCCCATGATTGCCAGGGAGCTTACCGATTTACCGGAACCGGACTCGCCCACAATGCCGACCACTTCACCCTGATTTACGCTGTAGCTGACCCGATCTACGGCGCGAAACTCGGAGCCTACGTCACCGAAGTGCACCGATAATTTATCTACATTTAATAACGCCATCTCGTGCCTCTTACTGCTTCAGTTTGGGATCAAGTGCATCACGCAGACCATCACCCATCAGGTTAAATGCCAGCACCGTCAGCAGGATCGCCAGACCCGGGAAGGTCACGACCCACCAGGCGCTTTGCGCGAACTGCAACACGTCGGAGAGCATGGTGCCCCACTCCGGTGTTGGCGGCTGCGCACCCATGCCAAGGAAGCCAAGGGCGGCCATATCGAGAATGGCGTTAGAGAAACCGAGCGACGCCTGAACAATCAGCGGCGCAAGGCAGTTTGGAAGAATGTTGATGAACATCTGACGCATCGCGCCAGCGCCCGCCACGCGAGAGGCGGTAACGTAGTCACGGTTCACTTCCACCAACACCGCCGCGCGGGTTAATCGCACGTAGTGAGGAAGGGCAACAAAGGTCAGGGCCAGCGCGGCGTTGCCGATTGACGGGCCGAAGATCGCCACCAGCACCAGCGCCAGCAGCAGGCTTGGCAGAGCCAGCATGATGTCGACGATACGCATGATGGTGTTATCAATCAGGCCGCCAAAGTAACCGGCGATCAGGCCCAGCACCACGCCGAGGATCAGCGACAGCACCACCACCAGACAGCCAACCAGCAGCGACAGACGTGCGCCGTACATCAGACGGGAAAGCACATCACGGCCTACGTCATCGGTACCCAGCAGATGCGTCAGGGTGCCGCCGTCCTGCCATACCGGGGGTGCAAGCAGCGCATCACGGAACTGCTCCGCCGGGTTATGCGGCGCGAGCACGTTCGCAAACACGGCGATCAGGATCATGATGGAAACGTATACCAGCCCTACCACCGCGCCTTTGTTGCGTTTGAAGTAGTGCCAGAACTCCTGCATCGGCGTCATTGGCACCGGTGCAGCTTTATTTACAGTAACTTGTGACATGATGGCCCCTTACTTCTTATGACGAATACGCGGGTTCACCACGCCGTACAGCAAATCGACCAGCAGGTTGACGAGGATAATCATCGTCGCCACCAGCAACACACCGCCCTGAACCACCGGATAGTCACGGCGCTGCAGCGCGTCAATCAACCAGCGGCCCAGGCCCGGCCAGGAGAAGATGGTTTCGGTCAGAATCGCCCCTGCCAGCAGCGTCCCCACCTGCAGACCGATAACCGTGACCACCGGCAGCATGGCGTTGCGCAGTGCATGAATGATGATCACCCGCATACGGGTCAGCCCTTTGGCGCGGGCAGTACGGATGTAGTCCTCGCCCAGCACTTCCAGCATCGACGAACGGGTCATACGCACGATGACCGCCAGCGGGATTGTCCCGAGCACCATCGCAGGCAGGATCATGTGTGCCAGCGCATCAATAAAGTTGCCCTCTTCACCCCAGATAGCCGTGTCGATCAGCATAAAGCCGGTCAGCGGATTGGTGTCATCGAGGAAGACCATATCGCTGACGCGTCCTGAGACAGGCGTCAGGTTCAGCTGCACCGAAACCAGCATAATCAGCATCATGCCCCACCAGAAGATAGGCATGGAGTAGCCGGTCAGCGCCAGGCCAACGGCAGTATGATCAAAGATGGAGCCACGTTTTACCGCAGCCAGCACGCCCACCGGAATACCAACGGCGACGGCAAAAATCATGGCGCAGACACCGAGCTCCAGCGTCGCTTTAAAACGTGGTACGAACTCTTCCCACACCGGAAGACGGCTTTTCAGCGAAATGCCCAAATCACCATGCATCACACCCCAGATATAGTGGAGGTACTGCTGCCACATCGGCTTATCCAGCCCCAGTTCGGCCAACAGCTGTGCATGACGTTCAGGAGAAATGCCACGCTCGCCCGCCATAATCATTACCGGGTCACCGGGGATCATATGGACGAAAGCGAAGGTGAGAAGGGTGATACCGATAAACGTAGGGATAACAAGTCCCAGACGTCGGAGGATGAACTGCAACATAACCCGGATTCTCTCTAATGACGTACGCCTGGAGGCGCGACGTCTGTATTGCTCACAAAACTACTGCCGGGTGGCGCTGCGCTTACCCGGCCTACATTTGTAGGCCCGCGCAAGCGCAGCGCCGCCGGGCATGGGGTGCTGTCGCACCCCTTACGCTTTTAATTATTCAACAGAGACGTTTTCGAAGTGGTGTTTGCCCAGTGGATCAACCACATAACCTTTAACTTCTTTACGCACTGGTTCGTACACGGTTGAGTGAGCCACGATCAGCGCTGGCGCCTGCTCATGCATGACAACCTGAGCCTGTTTGTACAGTTCGATACGCTTGTTGTGATCTTCTGCGGCACGCGCCGGCTGAATCAGATCTTCAAACGGCTTGTAGCACCAGCGAGAGTAGTTAGAACCATCTTTCGCCGCGGCGCAGCTGAACAGGGTCGCGAAGAAGTTATCCGGATCCCCGTTGTCACCGGTCCAGCCCATCATCACAGCCTGGTGCTCACCCGCTTTAGCACGCTTGAGGTACTCGCCCCACTCGTAGGTCACGATCTTGGCCTGAACGCCGATTTTCGCCCAGTCAGCCTGAACCATTTCTGCCATACGGCGCGCGTTCGGGTTGTAAGGACGCTGTACTGGCATCGCCCACAGCTCAACGGTAAAGCCTTTATCCTGGCCCGCTTCTTTCAGCAGCGCTTTCGCTTTCTCAACGTCATAGGTGTAATCCTTAACGTCGTCGTTGTAGCCCCACATGGTTGGTGGGATCAGGTTCTTCGCGGCAACGCCAGCGCCCTGATAAACGGCCTTGATGATCGCTTCTTTGTTCACCGCGTAGGTCAGCGCCTGACGCACTTTCACGTCATCAAACGGTTTCTTCTCGGTGTTGAAGGAGAGATAGCCGACGTTCAGACCCGCCTGCTCCATCAGGTTGATGTTTTTATCCTGCTTCATGCGCGCGATGTCAGCCGGGTTCGGGTACGGCATAACCTGGCACTCGTTCTTCTGCAGCTTGGCGTAACGCACGGAGGCGTCAGGCGTGATGGAGAAGACCAGACGGTCGATCTGCGGCTTGGTGCCCCAGTAACCTTCAAACGCTTTGTAAAGAATGCGGGAGTCTTTCTGATACTGCAGCAGCTGGAACGGACCGGTACCGATTGGGTTCAGGTCAACTTTCTCCGGGGTGCCAGCTTTCAGCATGTTGTCCGCATACTCTTTAGAGAGAATAGAGGCGAAGTCCATAGCCAGGTCAGCCAGGAATGGCGCTTCCGGACGGGTCAGCACGAACTGAACGGTGTTGTCGTCCACTTTTTTGATTTCGCTGATCAGATCCGGCAGACCCATCCCTTCAAAGTATTCATAGCTGCCGCCGGATACTTTGTGGTACGGGTTCTGGGCATTTTTCTGACGGTCAAAGGAGAACACCACGTCGTCGGCGTTAAAGTCGCGCGTAGGTTTAAATTCTTTGCTGTCCTGCCACTTCACGCCCGGGCGCAGGTGGAAGGTGTAGGTCTTGCCGTCTTCGCTGATGTCCCACTTCTCTGCCAGACCCGGAATAACTTCCGTAGTACCGGTTTTGAATTCAACCAGACGGTTATAGATAGGTACAGAGCTTGCGTCGTACGTTGTACCAGAGGTAAAGAGCTGTGGGTTAAAGCCTTCCGGCGAGCCTTCAGAACAGTAGACCAGGGTTTTTGCCTGTACGCTTGCTGCGACAGTCATGGCTACCAGGCTCAGACCAAGCTTCAGCATCCCTGACTTCTTCAAGGAAATACTCATTGTTATTCTGCTCCAATGTGATGTTTTTGTTGTGTTACTCCGCCTGACCTTTAATTTTTTTTTACCCGGTCTGGTCGGTGTTGCCCTAAGGCGTGATAAGGGATGGAGATTCCTTTCAGAAGAGCGACTGAGTTGCAGCGCAGATCCTCCCTGAAATGCCCCTCGTGCCCTACAATCTGTCAACAGAATGTGAAAACGTCAATACAGGTGACGGGGATTTACGCTAAGTGTGAGAATTGGCAAACAAAGATTAAAAAAACCACCGGGGCCTATTTTCAGCAGGGAAATTTATGCTACCCGCCATGATGCAGCACAACTCTCTATGCATTCTGCTACAACCAGTGATTAACATTTATTCAACCGAGGTAAATTTTCTTACAGAATGGCGATTATCTGCGCACTAAATGCCGTGAACGTTAAAACGCACAGGGGAAAATGCTGAGGTTATGTATAAGCAACGCGAAAAAAGATCATTCCATATATAAAAAAATACAATGGAATATGTCACATAATCGTTAACAGGCAGGGGGAAAGCGCGGTAACCGCTATTTTAATTACTTTTGAATAATAACGTTCTGATGGGGTGTATTACTGTAACCCATAAAAGCAAAAAACCCCGCTCAAAGAGCGGGGTTTCGAATGTGGTCGGCGAGAGAGGATAACTCGTCACTCCGTGACTCGCCCTGCGGGCCGTTGCTGAAGCAACGTTCTCTCGCTTCGCTCGAGTCGAACCTCCTGCCCCGGAGGTTCTCATCCTCATAACCTTCAGATGCAAAAAACCCCGCTCAAAGAGCGGGGTTTCGAATGTGGTCGGCGAGAGAGGAT